>JAYSXU010000720.1:0-9316 GCA_043716965.1 Fimbriiglobus sp. | reverse complement strand
TTGATTGGAGGCACGCGCGTAGCCCGTTAAGCCCGACCCGGTCATTCTTAAACCCGCGAACACTTAAGTCGAAGAAGATGAACTCGACCGGGACGAATATCTTTTTCTGGACGGCGTCGGCCAACAAGGTGCGAACTTGGTCGGCGATGGAGTCTTGATGGCGGGAGGAGTAGCGGGCGTAAATAGAACCCAGACACTGCGAAGCGTCGCGTGGCAACCGGGCGTGATACTCCGCAGCGAGTTGGGCGATTTCTGCCTGGACGCGGTGACGTTTTGAAAGGGGGTCTTCGCTCGCGGGTTCCTCGGGCGGCGGGGGATCCGACGGGAACTCGTTGGCGTTGGTGATCCCCGGAACCACCAGCACCCCAAACAGGGCGACGATCAACCCCGCGAACAGGGGGAATGAATGGGTAATCGTTTTGTCCCGGTTTTGTCCCGGTGCGTTACCTCCGGAACCGGGAACAACCGGGAATGACAAGGACCAACCGGACGAACCTAATTCCTGACTCCTCCACAGGTTACGATGCAAACGCTGTAATTCTAACAGGTTAGGCAATGGAGGGTGTTGATTCCCTCCCTCTCCGCTGATATTTGCACGTCGATAATCGTCACATCACCATAAAAACTAGGCTTTCCGGGTTCGCCCCGGAAAGCCTGTTCGCTTCGCTAACAGATTTTTCGGGGACAAATTCGGCATAATGCAGCAGCTATACCTTCACGTTTACGCATTCCGACCCGGCCAATCCAATCCTTCGTAACGAGGAAGAATCAGTTTCCGCCACGCATAAACTGCCGTTTTACCTGTCGCTTACCGTTGGCCTTCGAGGCTGGATTCCGACGGAATATAAACCCGTCTCCCGAACAACTTGAACGCCGCCGGGGTGACGATTTGGTCCATTAACGTGGAGTCGATCAATCCGCCAATCACAACGAGAGCCAGGGGGTACAGGATCTCTTTGCCGGTCTGCCCGGCACCGAGTGCGAGTGGAATTAACCCGATGATCGCGGTGAGGGCGGTCATGAGAACTGGGGCCAAACGCTCCAGCGTGCCGCGGACGATCATGTCGTCGCCGAAGGGCTGTCCTTCGTGTTTCATCAAGTGGATGTAGTGGGCGATCATCATGATGCCGTTTCGGCTCACGATCCCGATGAGGGTGATAAAGCCAACCCAGTGCGCCACCGAAAGCGTCGTCGCCGACGCCCACGCCTGTGGCCATTGCCACCACGACAAGCCTTGGAGCGTAGCCTCATCGGGATGGTTCACGGCCAGCAACAGGATAACCGAACCCAGCGCGGCGAGCGGGATGTTGATGACGAGGACCATTGCGGCTGCGATCCAGGAGCCGAGGCATTTCCAAAGTAACAGGAAGACCCCGAAGAGGACTGCCCAGAAGAGCCAGAACAGCCGCGTGTTCGCCTCCTGCTGCGCCTCGAACTGGCCACCGACCTCGACGCGATAGCTCCCAGGAAGAGTGCGAAGTCGCTCTTCAACGGGCCGGAGTTCGCGTTGAATGTCCTCGACGACACGCCCCAAGTCTCGACCTTGGACGTTGCACGCGACCACCACTCGCCGCTTGACGTTCTCGTGGTTGATCGTGTTCGGCCCCCGCGCGTCGAGTACCCGTGCGACCTGGTTGAGGGCGACCTTGCGGCCAGACGGCGTGTCCAGAATCGTTTGGCCGATCACCGAGCGGTCAGCCCGTGACGCTTCGTCATACCAAACGACGAGGTCGAAGTAACGCTCCCGATCAAGGATCGTTGACACCACGCGGCCTTTGTAAGCGGTTTCCAAGAGCCGCGAGACATCACCCGGTGCGAGACCGTACTCGGCGGCTGCCTTGCGGTTCACCTCCAGCCGCACCTGCTTGATGTTCTCCTGGGGTTCCACCTGGAGATCGACGACACCGGGCACCTTGCTTAAACGGTCCTGAACGTCGTAGGCGGCGGTCACCAATTCCCGCAGGTCGTCCCCGAATACTTTCACGGCGACCTGGGCACGCACACCACTCATCAAGTGATCAAGGCGATGGCTAATCGGTTGACCGACGTTGACGTTGACGTTCGGCAAGCGGGTGATCCGCTCGCGGATGTCGGCTAGCACCGCTTCATGGTGTCGTCCGGTTGTTTCCACACCCCGCTTGTGAAGACCCGGGACAGCCCGAAGTAGAGCGTAGCCGACGCCAGGTTTTGCGCGCTCGTGCGGAATCAGCCGGACATCCAGTTCGGACATGTTGACCCCCTCGGCGTGTTCGTCTTGTTCCGCTCGACCCGTGCGCCGAGCTACGGCAATCACCTCGGGCACCTCCCATAGCATGACCTCGGCACGTTCCGCGACCCGCCTACTTTCTTCGAGGCTGGTCCCTGGCCGGGTCTGCACGTTGACCGTGAGGGTGCCTTCGTTGAACGTCGGAAGAAACTCCGATCCCATCCAAAACACCATGAACATTGAGCTAATCGAGAGGGTTGCGGAACAAACGAGGATTTTGCGCGGGTGACGCAAGGCCCAGCGGATCACCTTGGCGTCGAGCCACTTCAAGAACCTCAACAACAACGGGTCGCCCTTGCGGGTCAGAAACCGGGCACGTGGCAATAGCAGCGAGGCCAGTGCTGGCGTCACGGTCAAGGACACCAGAAGCGAAGCGAGCAAGGAGACCACATAGGCCAAGGCCAACGGAGCAAACATACGGCCTTCGAGACCAGACAAGACGAAGAGAGGTAGTACCACGAGGCAGACGATTAGCGTGGCGTACACAATCGAGTTCCGCACCTCACTCGATGCGTGGAAGATCACTTTCAAGGCCGGGTCAGGAGTCGGATTTTGCAGATTCTCTTTCAGCCGCCGGTAAATGTTCTCGACATCAACAACGGCATCATCGACCAGTTCGCCGATGGCGACCGCGATGCCGCCGAGTGTCATCGTGTTGATCGTGATACCGAGGGAGTTGAAGACCAGCACCGTGACAAAAATTGAGAGGGGAATCGCCGTTAGCGTGATGAAGCTGGTGCGGAAGTTGGCCAGGAACACGAACAGGATCAATACGACCCAGAGTGTTCCGTCACGGATGGCTTCGACAACGTTGTCGATGGCCGCCTGGATGAAATCGGCCTGCCGGAAGATCTGCTTCTCGATCCTCACTCCGGGCGGCATCTCCTGTTGCAACTGGTCGAGGGCCGATTCGACTTTGGGCGTTAGGTCGAGTGTGTTGGCGCCGGGCTGTTTCTGAACCGCCAGGATGACCGCGTCGCCGCCGAAGACACCGTCACCAACTCGGAGGTGGACACCTCCGTCCCCTCGTCGCGCCGGCCCGTTGAAGCGAACGTCGGCGACATCCCGGATCCGGACGGCGCGTTTCTCGCGCCAGACAACTGGCGTCTCGCCAATCTCATCCAGGGTCAGGCTTTGACCACTGATCCGGATGAGTTGTTCTTCCTGTTTGCTCTCCAAGATCCCACCACCGACGATCACGTTGGCTTTCTCCGCCGCTTCGACGAGTTGTTGAAGCGTGATACTTTGAGCGGCCAACCGATCGGGCGAGGTCACGATTTGGTACTGCTTCAGTACCCCGCCCATGACGGTCACCTGGGACACCCCTTCTACAGCCAGCAACCGATTGCGGATGGTAAACTCCCCGAGCGTTCGGAGGTCCATTGCCTGAGTCAATCGCACTTGGGGTGTCGTTCCAGGTTCAGCAACACGGAGACCTACGAGCATGATTTCACCCATGATGGACGAGATCGGTGCGAGTACCGGGTTAGATCCGACCGGCAGACGTGAGCGAGCGAGTTGCAGTTTTTCGCCGACGATCTGCCGGTCCTGGTAGATGTCTGTCCCCCAGTCGAACTCGACCCAGATGATCGACAGCCCGATGCCCGAGGCCGAACGGACTCGGCGGACGCCGGTCGCCCCGTTGAGAAGCGACTCGACCGGGCGGGTGACCAACACCTCGACCTCTTCCGGGGCGAGGCCAGAGGCTTCGGTCATGACCGTGACAGTAGGTCGGTTCAAATCGGGGAATACGTCCACTGGCATCCGCGACAATCGGTACGTCCCGACGACGACTAATATCAACGCAGCCAACAACACCAACCAGCGGTTTTTCAGCGAAAAGGCTATGACGAGGTTGAGCATGAAGATGGTAACCACGGAGAACACGAAGCGGGGGAGACGAGATTTTCGGTCAGAGAACGAGACTTATCTCGACAGCGGTTACTTGACGGAGGCGAACGCGGTTTGCAACTCGTACACGGCGGTGACCGCGACCACTTCACCTAACTTCAACCCACTCCGAATTTCGACGAAGCGGTCATCGGCCCTGCCGAGTTCAACCGCTCGTCGCTCGAACGAATCGCCGTGCTGTACGAAAACAAAGGTCTGAGTTCCTTCACGCAGAATAGCCCCGTCTGGTAGTGATAATGTTGGGAGTTGGCTTCCGAGAACGAGCGTGACTTGGCCCGTCTGATTTTGACGCAATAGGAGAGACGGTAAACGATCGAGATCAATCCAAACACTCATCGTTCGGTCGGTCGTGCCGAACGTCCGGCCACTGCGAACGACCTTGCCGGTCATCACCATAGTCGGGTCGCTGACCAGCCGTACGCGTGCGGTTTGGCCAAGGCGGACCCGAGTGAGGTCTTGTTCCGAGACAAACGCCTGAATCAGTGGCTTGGTCAGGTCATGGACTTCAAAAAGTGGCTCGTCTGCCCGAACACTCTGGCCGATTACTCGGTCAAAGCGGACCACAATTCCGGCATCGGCAGCGCGGACTGGCAAAGCCGGGGTGACTCGGCGCTGTTTCATGAGTCCCGTGATTTGGTCGCCGGTCAGTCCCAGAAGTTCGAGGCGTTGCCGAAGACTGTCACGTCGATTGAGGGCTGTGATGTGGACCGCCTCGGCTTCAACCAATCGTCTCTTGGGTACAGAATCCGTCGCAATCTGTAGGCGGCTCAGTTGCGCGGCTGCAAGGTTTGTGGCGAGGCTTTCACGAAGGAGATCGAGTTGTAGATTCAACAAGTCCAAGCTGAACACTTCCGCCAACACGTCTCCTGCCTTCACGACTTGACCTGGCTCGGCTCGAATTGACAGGATCGTGCCGGGTAGCCGTGCCGACGCCACACTTCGGCGATCTGGCGGTAGGTCCACCATGCCGGGGATTTCGATGACTGTCTCCACCGCGTGAGTCGTAACGGGTTCGACGTTCAGGCCGATGGTCTTGATTGATTCGGGAGATAGGTGTAAGACGCCTGGGGTAAAAAAAGTGCCGAGTTCGTGACCTCCTATCGTCACAACACGATCGCCGGGAAAGAGGTTTGCGGAGCGTATCACAACCACATCCGGTGTCTCCCGAACAACAACGACGCTCCGTTTGCGATACTCGGACAAGCCGGCGGCGTTGGCTTCTTCAACCAATACGAAGCGATCTACGCCGTCGTTCACCAGCGCCGTAGCTGGAACGGTTTTGGTAGCGATCTCCGCAGGGAGTTCGATCCGCGCTTGGCCAGACAGTCCGAGGAGTAGCCTGGCTTCGCTACCCAATTCGTTACGGAACTCGACCCAGACGTCGTTGAGGTGCGTGACGGGATCCAGGTATTGGCCAACGATTGCTACGGTTCCGCGAAAGCTTTCACCGGGATACGCCGTTAAATGGACCGTAACAGGCTGCCCCTTTGCGACCCGGTTGATGTCGCGTTCGAGGACACCAATCCGCGCCCAGACAATCGAGAGGTCTACGATCTCAAAAAGGTGTTCTCCTGGTTCCACCACTTTGCCGATGGCGAGATCCGCATGAATGACAGTTCCCCCAATCGGACTGCGAATCGGCAATCGTACCGAGGGGACACCCTCTCCTTTGACGATGGCACTCAAGATGTTAGGAGGTAGCCCGAGCGCCAGCCACTTCGCCTGAGCGAGTTCCAACGTATTCTTGGCTTGTTTGACCTGGACCTCGGCAGTTAGGATATTTGACTCCGGGACGGTGGATTCTTTTAAGCCCGTGTAGACTTGTTCAGCCAGTTTCAGTTCTGTTCCCGTGTTCTGGATTTCGAGGCGAAGGAGTTCCGATTCTTGGCTCTCGACTTCGGCCAGGACGAGGCCGGCTTCGACCATCTGGCCCGGTTTGACAGCCAGCGAAACGATTCGACCTGGGAGTCTACTCACCGCGAAGGCGTGCTGCTTCCACGGCGTGACGAGCGTGGCGTAGGCCAGGATGGAATCTGGCGGTGCGATCGTGCCGATCTCGGTGGTCTGAACATCGAGAGCAAAACGGGCCTCCGCACTGAGCGTCACAAGGCCCTTGGTGACATCGACTTTCGCACCTTTTGATGGCAACGGCGTGTGCCCTTCATGGGCCAAGACCACGGTCGCCGCGACACTCAGTAGGAAACCGAGCGCGAAGCCGAGGTGCCGCGTCGAGCGAGCTGCGGGCAATTGAATCCAACAAGGACGGGCCATGACGGGACACCTCGGTGCGTTCGACTCCAACCTGATTGCCCGGTAGCCGTTCCGGACAACCAGAGGATTTAATGAAGTTACTTCATCATTCCGGCGTGCTTGGCCATCTCACGGCAGGAGGCTGAACACTTCTTGCACGACTCGGCACACGCCTTCATTTCCGGTATGTCGGCGAACTTCTGGCACTCGGCAGCACAGGCGTCACACGCTTTTGCGCAAGCCTCGCATGCGGGGCCGGCCACCACACTGTGTCGGGCAGTCAACTTCGCGGAGAGTGCGCAGAACTCGGCGCAGTCCACGCTTAGGTGCGCCGCTTTGGCGTGATCCTTCTTACCACTCTCGACCAGCATGAAGCAGTGGTGGAAATTCTTGTCACATGCCACCTGGCAGTCGGCGCAGACCTTCGCGCACTGTTCATACATCGCCATGTGGTCCTTGTGGTCCTTGTCGTCGGCTTGAATTGGCGCGACTGCCAACCCGGTAAAGGCGGCGAGAATGGCGAACGCTCCCAACATCACGTAGCTCTTCATCTGAATCCTCTTGGTGCCAAACACCTATTTGTCAGCTTGTCGTTCGCACAACGCGGACGACAGGTTTCATGTTGCAAAGGTTATGCAACTATAGTATCAATAACTCGTTCTGCATAGTGTCATTTAGATTGTTTTTAATTCTGACTTGGGCGTCGGGCACGACTGGCGTGCAGTCGGCTCAGTCGATTTTCACGACAAATGGCACGATCCTCACTTGCCCGCCCCGCTTGAACTGGCCCCACCCCTTGTAAACACCAGCCGCCGGGAAAGCTGCTCCGAATGTGACGATGTTCTTGGTTTCCGCCTTTTCCATTGGGTGAGCGTGGACGTACTGTTTGGCGTCCGCACTCACGACGACCAAGTGCCCCATCGCCCCCATGTATGGCTCCAGATCGGTTACCGGCTTTCCTCCGTCAAGTACCTCGAATCGGACTTTGGCATCGGCTCCGGGCTTGCCTCCCTCGATGGAGACTTTGGCCTCAATTCCATTACCTTTCAGCAGACCAGGAACGTCGGGCTTCAACTTGGTTGCAACGGGGGCGTCTCCTGCCACTTCGACACGAGCCGTTGCGGTCATCATCATTTGACCCGGTTCTTGATAGTCCGCGAACAGGTGGTAGAGACCTCCTACCGGAAAGGTGTAGTCGGTCGTCAACGTGCCGGTTGCCGGATCGAGGTTCGGGTGCAAGTGGGCGAACTGATCCAGTCCGTTGCGGATTAGGATGAAGTGAACTTTCGCGTCGTGGGAGACCGCAAAAGTCTTGATTGGCTTGCCTTGAGCATCGGGAATCGTGAAGCGGAGTTGGGCGGCGGCCCCCGCCTTCAACCCCTCGCGGGTCTGAAGGTCGAGGTTGCTCTGTACCGCTTTGTGTCCAGCATGGTCGCCCTCGCCGTGCGAGTCCAGCTTCTTGTCACTCGAGGCGTGAGTGTGACTGACCACAGTCGGGTCACTTTGTTTTTGACCACAGCCGACGACGGCGAAGGACATGACAATTGTGAATATAGCTCGCATAGTGGAAACTCCTGGGTGTCGATTCCGGACTGTAGGTTCTTGCCAACAGGCACGTCTACGACGGGATACTGTTCAAGCGTGGAAAGCCCTGGGTGAGCAGGGCGGATCGTTTCAGTGAACTCGTTTTCAATGTGGCAACGTTTCAGCCGCCTTCTTGACCTTCAACTCGGCGACTTTGGCGATTGTTTTTTCGGGGTCTGCTTCTGCTTTCTTCACGCAGCCCTTGCAGCAAACAAAAACGGGCTGCCCTTTGATGTCCAGCTTGATTGGCACGCCCATCGAGCCGAGTCGTTCGTCGGACGAGATGACGCACCATTCTTGGGCCTCGGCCAACGCCCGGTCCGCCGGGTCGAGTTTGGCACGCATAGCGGTGACATCATCCGTCACAGGTGAACCCGATTTCGCGGGACTACTTTGGCTGGTCGGGTTGGGGGTTTCTTTGTTCGTGCTGCACCCAGCCATCGCGGTCACAGCAATCAGGACGACCGTGGCTGGTAATAATCGAAACGAGGTCATGTCAATCTCCGGAAAGAAAATGGGTTTGGTGGTAACCGAGAGGGATCGGGTTTTACTTTTGGCGGTACTCGTCAGGAGGCTTGAGTTCGGCCGGCTTTTCCTTGGCCAGGGCGACGAACTCGTCCACGCACGGCGGGCAACAAAACTCGTAGGGCTTTCCGTCGATGACCCACGTGAACTTCGGACTGGCCTTCGTGAGAGTGATCGGGCAGATTTTGTCGCCGGACTTGGGCTTCAAATCGTGTTCGGCTTTGGCACCCCTAAACTTCCGCGATGCCGTCACGTTGCCGTTGGCTTTGATGTCGGCCGCCGTGTACTTGCCTCCGGGTGTCAAATACAGCTTCTTCTCCTCGTCGTCGGCGACCTTGGACGGCATCCCGTGTTCGCCGCCATCCGGAGCGGACCTGAAGGCGATTCGGAAGCGTTCGTTGCCGATCCGAATCGTGGGAATTGTGACTTCGATATTCTTGCCGGCCACATCCTTGGGAAGGTGGCCGATGAACAACGACGTCATCCCGGACTGATCGCCGGGTTGCGGCTTGGCACTGAGAATGAACGACTCGGCCTCCATCCCGCCGACAATTTTCACGAACGCATTGAGCGGTTGAGCCTCGACTTCGAGAATCACGGCCTCGTTCTTGCCGAGGGTGTAAAGCCGTAAAATGCCACCCTTCTCGAAGACCGCTTCGGCGTGGTAGTTGTCACTCCCGATCGGAACGACAATCCCACCGTGAGCACTCGGTACGTGACCGTGTTCGTCGTCACTTTTCGCAGGAGGCGACGGACTGTTAGCAGCCGACTTCGAGCTAG
>JAYSXU010000719.1:0-9325 GCA_043716965.1 Fimbriiglobus sp. | reverse complement strand
TTCCGAAGAACCGGGCGTGAACGTGGTTCATACTTGCGAATCCTAAAAGGAGTAAGATGCGTGTCTTATTAGATTGAGCGAGTCAACTGTGGCGAGACACGAGTCGGAAAGTTGGAAGTAGTCAGGCCTGAAATAGAGAGGATTTGAGAGATCGCTATTCCGTTGGGCATGATTTTGCCCACGACTCCTGGAAGTTGCTATAGGCATTTCAGGCAATCTTAGCAATTGACGACGCGACATTTCCAGTCACGCGGGGTGTGGTAGCTATAATCACCGCGTTCGCACCTATTCGCACAGGAAGGCACGCTATGCGGTGGTCCGTGGCTCGGTTGATTGCGGGGAAAGAGTTTCGGGATTTGTTGCGGGATCGGCGAACGGTCATGCTCATTCTCGTGCTGCCGGCGCTGCTTTACCCGCTGTTCGGCATCTCGGGGTACCTGTTCGCGGCGTCTTTGATGGCGCAACCTGCGGTCGTGGGCATTAGCGGCGCGGAGTTTTTGCCGAAAGCCGAATCCGGGTTGCCGCTGTTCGTACTGAACGGGAAGTTTGCGGACGGTCTCGATGTGTCCGACGAAGCGGCGGGCGGGGTCTTGGCGAAGGTGATTACTATTGATGCCGAAGAGGCACTCCGCACCAAACAAGTCGATGTCGTGCTGACCATTTCGCCGAACTTCCTCTCGGACCTCGCCAGCGATGACAGCAAACCGAAGCTTAAGATTCAACAACGCGATGGCGACGAGAAGTCAAAGCTCACCGCGAAGCGATTGGCCGAGATTGTTCGCAAGTGGGAAAGCCAACTCCGCGAATTGCGGTTCGCCAAGAAGGGCCTCAAGAAAGACTTCGACCAAATCTTCATCATCGAAGACCCCCAGACAGACAAGCCCAAGGGCAAAAAAGCCGCCGACGAACTCCGCGACACGTTCAGCAAGGTGTTCCCGTTCATCCTGATTATGTGGCTGGTCACTGGTGCGATTCAACCCGCCGTGGACATGACCGCCGGGGAGAAGGAACGCGGCACGATGGAGACGTTGCTCGTCAGCCCCGCCGAACGCAGCGAGATTGTCGTCGGCAAATTCCTAGCCACCACGGTGTTCGCGTTCGGGTCCGTGATCTGGAACGTGATCTGGCTGTCCGGCGCGGGACTCATCATCGAGGGCCTACTCGGGTTCCCGATCGTCAACAAAGTCGGCCTCATTTCCTGCGTGGTCCTCGGCCTGCCGCAAGCGATGTTCTTCAGCGCCGTCTGCCTGGCGTTGGGTATCTACGCGAAGAGTACGAAAGAAGGCCAATACTACCTGATGCCGATGATCCTGTTCACGATGCCGCTCGCCTTTTGGAGCATGTTACCCGGTACCGAACTGTCGCCGTGGACGTGCTGGGTGCCCGTCACCGGGCCGATGTTGCTGCAATCGCGGTTGCTCAGCGTCAGCACCGAGCCGATCCCGTGGGAATACTTCGCCCCGGTACTCGGGTCCGCCACGCTCTGGGTGAGCATCGCGCTATGGCTCGCCGTCCGCCAGTTCAAAAACGAAGCCGTCCTGTTCCGCGAAACCGGCCCCACAAAGGGCGGCGGACTGATGCGGAAGCTGTTCAGCCGCCCACGCGATAACCAGATACAAACCTAGGTAGTGGCTCCGATTTGGGTGCGGCTAAATCCTCTGGGCTGTCAAAAACCGCATTCACCACAGAGGGCACAGAGAGCCACAGAGAATAAATATGCGGTGTTGATTTGCTCTGTGGCTCTCCGTGCCCTCTGTGGTGAATCGTGTTTGTTTGCACCCCGGAAAATCTGGTTGAGCCCCTCCGGTACGTGTTTTTCGGAGTTTTGAGACATATTGGCTGCGAAGTCGGGTAGACTTGGAGGCCCCAGCCAGTCAGAGGGTCTTCGTTATGATTCTTCAATCGACGATTCTAAAAGGGAATCCTCGTCTCGATCAAGTCGCGGCGGGCGGGCAGCCGGTCCGACCGGCGCCACCCCACGACGACGCGGGGGCCGTCAGTCGCATTCAAAAAGCCCTCCGGGTGCTGCTGAAAATCTCGATGGCGAAATCGTTCCCGAAGGGGCCGACCGAGGAACCCGATGGGAAGTACGGCGAGGAGACGTTTCAGGCCGTCATTGCCTTCCAGAAAAAGGTGTTCCCCACCGATCCGAGCCAATGGGACGGCCGCGTCGGCGTCAAGACACTGACTGAAATGGACAAGGGATTGCCGGCTGGCGGCGGAGGGGGCACTGCCCCCACTGCCCCCACTGCCCCCACTGCCGCGTTCACGGTCGTGCCGTTCACCGAGACCTCCCCGTTCTTGATCAGTCAGCAAAAAGACAACCGCGCCAAGGGCGACCTGGATTCGTCGAAACGGGCGAGCCTTTCGCACCTGCCGTTGACGACGCAAGTGAAAATTGCCGAAGCGCGACTCTCGTTTACTTCGACGTTGGAGCAACGGATGCTCCAGGAACTTTTGCTCGGCGGCACGCTCCCGGTAGCAATGGGGACGACGTTCATCCGGAACGCCTCGGTCCAGGTCGTCCCGTTTGCGAACGGCAGCGACTTGTCGAAAGCGGTGCGGAGTTCGTCCGTCTTTCCCGTCGCACATAACGACGTGCGCGACGAGATCACGAAAGTTTTCAAGGCGAGCATCGCGGCCCGCAAAGTCGTGGACTTTCACGACCTCGCGGAGGCTAAGAAAGTGGTCACGCCGCCGCTGTTCGGGTTCACGTTGCGTGGGGACTTCGCGTTGAAAGTTGCGATCGGGTCGTTTCAAGGCGTGGACCTGTTCCTCTCCAAGTTCGAGGCGAGCGTCACGCCCCGGCGCTGGAAAGCGACGCTGATTTATGATTTCTTCGACCACTTCGGCGCCGACGATTCGGACACGATCTTGGACACGTCTTTGCACGGCACGCCCGGCCAAGTCGCGCTGTGGGTGATGCAGCACGAGCGCCACCCCGGCCACTTCCCGTTCATCAGCAAAGTGTCCGTGGAAATTGATGTTGAAGACTCTCTGTGACACCGTGACCCACCTCATGCAAATGTTCATGGTCGAACTCGCGGTCGCGGATTGGGTAGCGTCAGTGGCGTGGTACCGCGATCGGCTGGGGTTGCGGGTCACGGTGCGGGATGAGGCGAACCAGTTTGCGTTGTTGGAGGCGGCAGGTGGTGGCCGAATCGCGTTGAAGGCTGGGACACAACAACCAAGTGGCGTGACCGTGCATTTTCAAGTCGCGGATTTATCCGCTGAAATGACCCGATTGGGCATCACGTCCGAACCGAAGACGAGTCCCGAAGGCTACCGGCGGGCAATCGTCCCCGACCCGGATGGCTACGCAATTGTTCTGTTCGAGTGGGTCAGTCCATTTCCCGAGTCAGGATGAAACGCAAGCAAGCAACGGTCAACACCCCGAAGGTTGGGACGGGCAAATTTTCTGGCGGGTGATGTCTCCTGGTTTTCGGCCCTGAAGGGGACGTGCTGTCAGCCCAGGGCCATGCCCTGGGGGCCGCGCAACGATTCGGTTTTCGTTCAATTCTGGGTGGTTCATTTTCGCCGATAGTTAACCGCATGAACCGTCCCTTCAAGAGTTCCCAGGGCATGGCCCTGGGCTGACAGCACGACCCTTTCAGGGCCGAAAACCCCGTGCCGTCGCTCGTGCCCCTCGTTCGCCGGAATTTCCTGAAGGACGTGCCGTTGCCGTGAAATAGTCAACACAACGTGCCGCTACTGTGCTCGCGGTTCGGTGCCCCACAAGTGGCGGATGAAGAAGTCGGCGCGGCGGCGTCGGCCGTAGGGCGATTCGCACGACCCGTGGCCGGCGCCGGTCATGAACAGCAGGTCGAAATCCTTGTTGGCTTTCACCAGCGCGTTGGCCACTTGCAACGTGCTGGCCGGATCGACGTTGCGGTCGAGTTCGCCGACCACGAGCATGAGCTTGCCCTTCAGGTTCTTGGCCTGCGTCACGTTCGACTGGTCTTCGTAGTGCTTGCCGATGGGCCAACTCATCCAGAGTTCGTTCCACCAGATTTTGTCCATGCGGTTGTCGTGGCACCCGCAGTCGGAGACCGCCACGGTGTAAAAATCTCCGAACGCCAATACGGCCCGCGTGCTGCTCTGCCCGCCCGCCGAGCCGCCGAAGATGCCGACGCCTTTGCTCAGGTCCATCTCCGGGAACGTCTTCGCGGCGGCTTGAATCCACGGGATGCGGTCCGGAAATCCGCTGTCGCCGAGGTTCTTCCAGCACACGTCGTGGAACGCCTTGCTACGCCAGTTCGTACCCATGCCGTCGCACTGTACGACGATGAACCCGAGTTCCGCCATGCTCGACGCCGAGGCGGGGTTGGGGCTGAACCGCTTCGGGACGAAATGGTCGTGCGGCCCGGCGTAGATGTACTCGATGACCGGGTATGTTTTCATCGGGTCGAAGTTCGTCGGGCGGTGGATGATGCCGTGGATGTCCGTCGTCCCGTCCCGTCCTTTCGCCACGAACCGTTCCGGGGCACGCCAACCGGCGGCTTCCAAGGCTTTGGTATCGGCCTGTTCGACCTCCAAGATTTTCATCCCGTCGCTGGTGCGGCGTAGCTCCGTGACCGTGGGGAGATCGACGCGGCTGTAAGTCACGAGGTAGTGCTTGTCGTCCGGGGAATAGCGGGGCGGCGTGTGCGTGCCGTCGCCGTCGGTCATGGCGACCATGCCGGTCCCGTCGAAACCGATCTTGGCGAAGTGGACGTGGTACGGGTCTTGCTTCGGGTGCTGTCCGACGGTCTGGAACCGGATTTCGCGCTTCTCCACGTCCACGCGCTCGACCCGTCGGACCGCCCATTCGCCGTGCGTAACCGGCGTGGCCTTCTTGGTGGCGCGGTCCACGAGGTACAGGTGGTTCCAGCCGTCGCGCTCGCTCATCCAGATGAGTTGGTTCGTGGCGTCGAGGTGTTGCAGGAAGGTTTTCCCGGCGTAGTCGAAGAAGGTCTTGCACTCTTCGTTCACCACCGCCGTGACTTGGCCGGTGGCGGCGGCGATCGCCAGCACCCGCATCACGGTGTGTCCGCGCTGGTTGTACAAGAAGTAAAACTGCTTGCCGTCCGGGGTCCAGTGTTCGTTGGTGATCGCCCAGGGGTTGGGGAAGAGTTCGTCCGAAACCGCGATTTCCTTTTTCGTGGCCACGTCGAACAGGTGCGGTTTGGTGAGCGGGATTTCGTCGCCGGGCTTCAGGTAGGCGTAGGTGCTGGTCTTCGGTTGAAGCTGGTCCTTCGGGCTGGACTCGACGAGCGTGACCTTGCGATCCCCGCCCGCCTTCGTTTTCATCGCCACGAGCTTCGTCGAATCGGGAGCCCAGTTCACGCGGTCGTAGCCGTGCCCGGTTTTGCCGTCGGTCGTGAGCGTCGTTTCGGTCTTCTCTTTCACGTCCACCAGCACGACGTTGAAGTCCTGGATCGTCACCTGCCACTTGCCGTCCGGCGACGTGTTCGATCGCCGTTGTCGCGGCGCTTGAACCGGGGCACGGGCCGCGAACTCCGGGTAGTGCGAGCCAAACATCTCGCCGTCGGAGTCATCGGCTTCCTCACGCAGCTCGGGCGAGACATGTTCAGCCGGTTTCACGGCGCCCGCGTCTTTCTCCTTCTTGGGCAATTTATCCTCGGTCACGACTTCGCGGGTCGCGTTCGTTACGTCCACGATGACGAACTCTTTCTTCCCGCCCGCCAAGTCGTTGCGATACCAGAACTTGGTGTCGTCCTCGAACCACGTCGGCTCGACCCGGTCGCGGGTGACCTTCCCCGCGAAGCGGCTACCCAACTTGGCGGCCCGGTCGAAATCCGCTTGCGTACCCTGCGCGACGAGCGGTAACGGGCAGGTCAGTAGTACAAGTAAGCCGAGGGCGCGACAGAGGATTGGCATCATGATTCGTGGCAGCCTCGAAGGCGGATTTCTAAGCGGAGTCGGGTAGCGTACCATTTCCCTGCAACTGGGGCTAACACTATTCCCGGAGGGGTCTGGCAAATTTTTCGGCAAGTGATTTCGCTCGGGTTTCAGGCCTGAAAGGGACGTTCTGTCAGCCCAGGGCCACGCCCTAGTGAATTAAACATCTTCGTTTGTCGTAACGTGTTATCTTGGCCAACGTGGCTTCGATTCGCCCTTCGGGTTTTCGGGAAGGGTGTCCCATGACTGCCGATTTTGACGCCCTCGTCGCCCACCGATTGCCGCTCGCCGAGGCCACCCTCCGACTCCTCAATTTCGCCTTCGACGCCGCGGTCCTTCGGACCGTCTTCGACCACCACCACGGGCGGCCCTACGAACACGACCTCGCCTTCCCCACCTTCGTGCAACTCATCCTTGATGCCCTCATCGGCCATCGCGGCTTCGCCCACCAGTCGTTCCAACAAGCCGACCAGAACGACCGACTGCCCGTCAGTGTTCAGGCCCTCTACGGCAAACGCCGACGGGTTCCCCTCGACCTGAGTGTGGCTCCGTTCACGCACACGGCCCAACGACTCCAGACCGTCGCCCCGCCCGCCACCACGCAACCGCTGCCGGCCTCGGTTCACGGGTTCCAAGTCGTCGCCTTCGACGGCAAGAAACTCAAGTCCGTCTGTGATTTCCCGCTGATGCATCGTCTGCGTGACGGCGCGGACCATTTTCTGATTCGGTCCAATTCCGCCTGCAAATTTCACGTCGATCCCGGTATTCCCAGCCGCACCGGCACCGACACGCGAGGGCGTTGTTACGCGGAAGAATGGGGCGGGTTCGTCGCATCACGCGGGCGTTGCCCGGCGGCGAATCGCTGCGTGTGGTGACGAGTTTCGAGGACGCCCAGGCGTACCCGGCGGGCGACGTGTTGACGGTGTATCGGTGCCGCTGGGGGATCGAAACGCTGCTCCAACAGGTGGTGCAACCGTTCGACCTGCGTCACCTCATTGGCAGCACGCCACCCGCGACGGTGTTCCAGGCGATGGTGTGTTTGTTGCTGCACACAAGCACGCTGTTGATCCGGGCGTGTGTGCAGCAGAGTCCTCGGTGACGGCCGCCGGGGTGTCGCTGGCGTTGCTGTGGGGCGACGTGGTGCGGGAGCTGACGGCGTGGACGAACGTGTTGAGTGTGGACGAAACGATGGCGGTGTTGGGGGACCGCCCGCGATTGGACGGGGCGGGGGGGGCGGACCTGCGGGCGCGGTTGTCGGGGGGGTGGCAGAAGCGTTGGACGAAGGCCCCGACGCGGCGGGGCGCGGTGCCGCCGAAGAACCGGGCCTACAGTTGTGGCGGCCACACGTCGGTGGAGAAAGTCTTGCGCGGGAAGCATCACGCAATCCCGTCGGGAACCGCTCCCAACCAACCCCCACCCCACCAAACCAAACGACCCCAACAAGGTGTTTAATTCACTGGGGCATAGCTCTAGAATCATTTCGAGACGCCAAGAATGTCTACGTGCGTCACGTCCGGAGCGGGCAGAAATTCGATGGCGCCGGTGGTCACGTCGTACATTGCGCCGACGACGGCGATTCGCCCGTCCCGGACGAGACCTTGGATTGCTTGACTCCGTTGGCGAATCATTTCGACCGACCGGAACACGTTGCGGCGGGCTACGGCGTTGACGAGTGAATTCTTCTCCGCTGGTGGGAGTTGGTCAATACTTTGGGACTGGACGGGGTCAATGGATTGCCGAATCTCGTCCACGATGGATTCGAGGTGTTGGCAGCCCGTTGCCGTCACCAACTGTTCCGTGGAACCGATGAGGTTGACGGCGGCCGTCACGGCGCCGCATTGGGTGTGTCCCATCACCAGGATCAACTTGGCGCCCGCGACGGCACAGGCGTACTCCACACTCCCCAGCACCTTGTCACCCGTCACGTTCCCGGCGATCCGGACGCTGAAGATGTCGCCGACGCCCATGTCGAAGATCAACTCGGTCGGCGTGCGCGAGTCGATGCAACTCACCACCACGGCCAGCGGGTGTTGACCGGCGGCCGTTGCGCTGACTTGGCGGGCGAGGTCGCGCGTCAGTCGTCGTCCCGAGCGGAAACGCTCGTGGCCGTCTTTCAAAATCTGGAGTGCCAGCGCCGGGGTCAGTGCGTCCTGAAGCTCGCGGGTGGAGTAGTCCACGTACTGAATTTGGTCTCCAAGCTCGTACTTGCTCCGGAACCCCAGCAAGCTCACCTCCACCCCGCGGGCCGGGCCTTCTTGTTCCTTAAAGTCGCGGATCAGGCCGAGGATGTCCGGGTCGATGTAATTGCTACTCCGCGCGTCTAACAAAACGTGACCTCCACGCGGCACCTCTTCGAGCGCCTTGCTTAACGCGGCGCGGTTCAGAAAGCTGACTTGGTTCGCCAGTTCGATGTGGACGACATCGCCGCCCAGGTGCTTCTCCACGATGCGGCGGACGGGCCGTCGCGCGTTGCTCCACAAGATGAACCCGATACTCACCGCCAACCCGGTCAAAACGCCGACCAGCAAATCGGTGAAAACGATGGCCACGACCGTCAGCGCGAACGGGACGAACTGGTACCGTCCCTCGCTCCACATCTGCCGAATCAGCGACGGGTTGACCAGCTTGACACCCGTGACTAATAGGATCGCCGCTAGGCACGACAGCGGGATTTTGTTCAGCCAAACCGGCAACAACACGACGCTGACCAACAACAGCACGCCGTGGACGATGGCCGAGAGTTTCGTCCGCGCTCCGGCATTCATGTTCACCGAGCTACGAACGATGACCGACGTGATCGGTAGACCACCGACTAAGCCTGAAATCATGTTCCCAATGCCCTGCGCCACCAGTTCCCGGCTCGGCGGCGAGGTCCGTTGCTGCGGATCGAGCTTGTCAACGGCCTCCAGGTTGAGCAACGTCTCCAGTGAGGCGACGGCAGCGATCGTTAGGGCGGCGACGTAGATCGCCGGGTTCAACCACTGGGAGAAGTCGGGCGACTCCAGGAGGCCGAAGAACCCAGCTAGGCTATCGGCCACCGGCACCTGCACGAGGTGACTGGGCGCAATCGCCCATACCTCACCGAACTGGCGAAAGATCAGGCTTAGCCCGACGCCCAGGAACACCACCGCCAGGGGTGCGGGGACGGGGGAGTACTTCAACCGCTTCCACCTGCCCCACACGACCAGGAGCACGATCGACAGGAGGCCGATCACCGCCGCACTGGGGTGGAGGTCGCTGAGCAATTCCCAGAGTTCGGAGAAGGTGTTCTGCTGGTCCGGTTGTTGGAAGGCCATATCTCCTTCCGGGTCGGCGTCGTGGCCCATGACGTGAGGAATCTGTTTCAAGATCAGGATCACACCGATCGCTGCCAAGAGACCTTTGATGACTCCCGACGGAAAGAACGCCGCAATGAACCCGGCGC
>JAYSXU010000718.1:0-9332 GCA_043716965.1 Fimbriiglobus sp. | reverse complement strand
GAAGTCGAACGCGAAGTCACCAAGCCGACCGGCTGGCGGAAAGTGGTGCGTGGCATCGTCGGGTTCCTGGGAAACACGCTGCCCGAGGCCGTGCTGATTGGTGCGATCATTTTGCTGCTGTGGCGGTTCTTCGTGGACGGTCTGACGCCGGAATTCTTCCACGTTTTGCTGCCAATTTACGTCACGCTCGGCGCGTTGATCGTGATGCACATCGTCATACTGTTCTCGTTGCCGGTGCGGTGGTCCGCAATTCGCGGTGAGTTCCGTAAGCGGCTGGAATCGAAACTGATGGACGAACTGCGCCGAACGTATTTGCCCATCCCGGCAGAATTGGCGGCGACGATCGCGGATGAAAAGAAACAAGCGGAGTATCTAATGACCGAGACGCAACAGGTCGCGGATTGGCTGAATGAACGCGAGCATGCCGCCCAAATTCGGGAACTTTACGGACGATAACTTCGCCAAGGATGACGGACCGATGGCCGATAGTAAATGGATCGCAGGACTGACCTCAGACATGCAGGCGATCGACGCCGCCCGTGCGGTACTGGCTGCCCGGTTGGGCGTGGTCAGGCACTATTTTCCGCTCGCCGTGCATCAGGCTGACCTCGATGCCGAGAACGTCCATCAACTCCGCGTTGCGACTCGACGGGCTGCGGCGGCACTACGTATCTTTCAGCCGCTACTGGGGAACAAGGCACTCAAGCGGGTGAAGTCAATTGTTCGAGATGTCCGCCGGGCTGCTGGTGACGCCCGCGATTGGGATGTTTTCGTTCACATGGTGGACCAATCCACTATTCTCCAGGAGAAGCCCGCGCTGGCCGCAGCGAACTTCTTATCGGCCTACGCATTCGGTCAACGAACCGCAGCGCAACTGAGTCTGACTCACATCGCCGCCGAGAAAATCGTGACTCTTGATGAAGTCTGTGATGAACTCCCCGACTGTGTTGAAAACGACCATACCGAAGACCTGGCCTCATTGGCCGAAAGCACCTTAACGGAACTGTTTTTCACACTCACCACGGGTGCAGAAGACATACCTGTCGAACCGCGTGAAATGCACCAATTTCGCATCGTGGGGAAACGGGTGCGCTACGCGATGGAAGTCTTCGTGGATTGCTACGCGGAGCCGTTCAAGCAGGAACTTTACCCTGCCGTCGAACAGCTTCAGGAATGCCTTGGTGCTATCCAAGACGGCCACACGGCCACCACCCGACTGACAGATTTATTCACCCGCTTACAGCGCAGCCGTCCGGAAACCGCGAAGCAAGTGAAGGTCGGATTCGCAAGTTGGAAGGCGGAGTTGCGGCGACAAATCGCCACCGGAAGACGTGATTTCCGAACCTGGACGCGGGATTGGCAGAAGCTCATGGTGAAGCACCCGCTGCCGACGTTGGCACTGGGTATCAGCGATTAGTTTCTTGGCAGTGGTCGCCCCGGTGGTGGCACCGGAATCGGGTCATCCAGGGTTGTCGGATTTCGGCTGTCACGCGGGTCTCTCGGGTAAACATCCGGTGGCAACGGTCCCATATCACGGTCACGGCCATTATCACGGCCACGGCCATCACGGTTGGGGCGTGCTGGGAAATCCCGATCGGGGTTTAAGCGGCTCGGTACCACGCAATCCATCAGCCCAGCCAATGGTGCCGTGCTACAACCAGCCAAAAACAAAAACGCAACAGCCCAGCTTCTTTGCATGACATCCCCCTGATTCGGGAAATACCCGAGTCAAGAATTGCGGTCAACGGGAAGCATTGACATAGTGACACCCACAAAATTGGGTGACGCCCCAGTTCAACTGGACGTATCAAAGTCAACAGAAAAGCCCCGGTCCAGAAGCGACTGTTGGTCGCGTTCGGGTCACGGGGCTTTCTGGAGGAAGACTGATGGGGGTATCAGTCTTCTCGTTTTGCGTCGGCGATGCTGCGGATGTTGTCGGCCAACAACGCAGTGTCAAAGGGCTTCTTGAATACGTCGTTGAAGCCGTACTCCTTGAGCTTTTCCGGCTCGGCTTCGTCTTCACCCGCCAGCCCAATAATGAGCGTGCCGGAGTAGACGTCGTTTTTGCGGAGGTTCCCGGTAATCTGAATCGACTCGGACCGGCCAAGGCCAAGGTCAATTACGATCGTGTCCGGGTGAAAGCTTTGGGCAAGCGTTCCGGCTTCAAAGCCGCTGTTTGCGAGTTCAAATTTGAAATCGTCGTCTTCCGAAAGCAACTCTTTGAGGCGGTCGTTGAACAGCTTTTCGGTGCCGATCAGGAGCACTTTGTGCCATTCTTCTTCCTCCAATTCTCCCAAAGGCATTCCGTGCTCTTTGAGGAACTTAATGAGCTGCTCGCGGGGGATGCGGCGATCCTGGGAACCGGGGATCCGGTACCCCTTGAGGCGTCCCGAGTCGAACCATTTGGAAACGGTTCGCGGGGCGACCTTACAAATTTTTGCTACTTGGCCGGTGGTAAACACCTTTTTCATCGGGGCACTCCAGTACGAACTCGCTCGTCCCCGGTCTTTAGCGGCGCGTCTATGCCGGTCGGCCTGACAGCGCTGGGGGTGGAGGTCACAACGGGTCGCAGCCGTTGTAATCGCCGGTCGGCCACGGTGGTAACGCGGGCCGCACAATCCCGGGGGGTTGGGGGGTTCGGCAGAGCCACTCTGCGGTTTTTTCTGCGGTGCGTCGGGCGGGCCTTTGGGCGACCCGTCCTGGGCTTGCGAAGCCACGGCTCCGACGCAACTTTCATCGGCTACATCGACCCCACAAAGTAAATCGTTTCGGAGAATCTGGGGGGTTGGGTCGATTTCGCCGATCGCGGTAGTCACCTCAGCTCAGCTCGTCGTCGGGGGGCCGACCGCCGGCAACCCCGTATCAATCGCGAATTCTGTCCCTTTCATCGCCTCGCGCATTACCGCAGCTTGACTAGGAACCCGCAACGAAGTGATCTTCCCACCTACCCCAACTACCGCTCGATCCGGTCAGGTAGTCTGTAGGGGAGGCAACGCCCCGATCCGTCCTATGGTACGCAACCCATCAAGTGGCAACGTGCAGGAAATGCAATTCCGAACGGATGGATTCAAGAGTGGCGATCGTGTGTTGGTCTCAGTTGAAACGGGTCTCGCAATTGCGTCAAACAACTTGATTGTCGAGGGCGTCCATCCGCTTGGCGTAAATCACTTTATTGTCGCCGTCGCTGTAGAAGTCCGTCACTTCCGCCGTGATGGTGTACCCCGCGTTCGAGTAGAAGTGCCGCGTGGGAACATAGGCGGGCGTCGAACTGGTTTCGATGAGCAACAACCGGCCGGATTGTTTGGTCACATCCGCTTCAACCCATTCGAGCATTTCTTTGCCGATGCCACGCCCCTGCTGCAATTTATCGACAACGATCCACCAGAGTTCCCAGGTGCGATCCGTCATCGCGGTTGGGGCGTAGTACATGAACCCGAGTGGGATTTGCTTGAGTGGGTTGATCCACGTGTAAGCGAGGTGGCCGTAGTTGTGGTTGACGGCATGGTAGTCGTCGAACACTTCTTGAAGGGCTTCAATTTCGATCGGTTTGAATACGCCGGTGTCCTCCGTCATGTTGACGAGTACGCGCGTGTCGGCGGGGGTTGTGAGGCGAAGCATGGCGCAAACTCGGGGTGTTCAACTGCACTCAGTAAAGGTTAAATTTCGGCTCGAATTGAATGAAGTATTGAACGGAGTTCGTCAATCCTGGTGCTAACTCGGGCGCGGTTGCTCGAACAATCCGGATGTGTGGCACCAGTAGTTTTGGCCGAGTCTTCCAATCGTTCGGAGCTTTCGGGGATCGGGCAATCCGTCCGTCAGCGCGTCGTCAGCAATGTGAATCCGCACCACTTGGCCGATCACCATCGTGGGCGCGCCCGGATGGGTGCCGAACGACAAGAGTTGCCGCAACACACATTCCAGATGGGCCGGTGATTCTTGGATTCGCGGCGGTTTCACCTTCACGCTTGGTAGTGTGGTCAACCCGGTCAGCGTCACTTCGCTATCGTCGTAGTCGAGTGCCGTCGAAGACAAATTGACTTGGGCCGCGAGTTCCGACGTAGCCGTGTTGATGACAAACTCGCCGTTGGCTTCAATGTTGCGCAACGTATCTTTCTTGGAACCATCCATCTTCAGAGCCGGAGAAAACGCCACTATCGCAGGCTGTCCGCCGAAGACGTTGAAGAAACTGTACGGTGCCAAGTTCACAACACCAGCGTGCGAAATCGTCGTCACCCAAGCAATAGGCCGGGGAGTCACGACGCCGATCAGGGCTTGGTAAACGTCGTCGGTCCAGGGGTCGAGTTCCATTAGGGCTGCCTCCGTTGTTGGCGCATCGGCTGAGAGTTCTATTCTAGTAGTGTTACCAATTTCAACGCGAATGGGAGACCGCAACAATGAAAGCTGCCTACCTCGAACAGACTGGCGCCGCGAGTGTCATTCGGTACGGTGACCTCCCGACGCCCGAACCGAAGCCGGGTGAAGTGCGAGTCAAAGTCGCTGTGGCCGCACTGAATCCGATTGATGTTTACATTCGCATGGGGCAAGTGAAGGTTGATTTGCCGATGCCGTTCATCACGGGGACTGACCTCGCCGGGACTGTCGAGGCGATCGGTGTCGGGGTGAAACGATTCCAAGTCGGGGATCGCGTTTGGGGGTCGAATCAGGGGTTGCTCGGTCGGCAGGGAACATTCGCGGAGTTTAGCTGCGTGGCGGAGGATTATTTGTACCCGTTGCCAAACGGCGTTGCCGAACAGGATGCTGCCGCGATTGCCCTGGTCGGGATCACGGCCCACATCGGCCTATTCATCCGGGCCAATTTGAAGGCCGGCGAAACGGTGTTCGTAAACGGTGGCACTGGCGGGGTGGGTTCTGCCGTCGTCCAAATGGCCAAAGTCGTTGGCGCGAAGGTGATCGCAACCGTCGGCAACCCGGAGAAGGCCGAACTGGCCCGCCAACTCGGGGCGGATACGGTCATCAATTACAAGTCCGACGATATTGTCGCCGCCGTGAAAGCCGCAACCGCAGGCCGTGGCGTCGATGTGTTCTACGAAGCCCAACCACCGACCGACTTCGACCGCATCATGGAAATGACCGCCCAGAACGGCCGCATCGTGGTCATGGCCGGCCGTGCCGCCCGCCCGCCCTTTCCGAACGGCCCGTTTTATGTCAAGGGTTTGTCACTGTTCGGTTTTGCGATGTTTGCGATGTCGCCAGATGTCCAACGGCAATGTGCGACCGACATCAATCAATGGCTAGCGGATAAGAAACTTCGGCCACTCATCGGCAAGACATTTCCCCTCTCAGAAGCCGCAGTCGCGCACCAACTTCAAGAAGAGAACACGCTCGGGAAAGCGGGCACGCTCTCGGGCAAAATTCTCGTCGAACCGGCGTGACGAAAAGTGTCGGAACTTAGTCATACGTCAGTTCAAAGCCTTGCCCAATCCTTCTGCCCTGGTTATTGACAATCGACTTGCATACATATTGCTGTTTCCGCCTCGTTGCCCTCTTCAAAACGAAAACGAGCCGGTATAACCCGGCTCGTGTCAGATTCGCGACATTTGTTAGTGGTTTGCGCCGTTCTTGCCACCGGGTTGTTGGCGTGCGTGTTCGCCGGTGCCGGTGAAGTCCCCCAGTCGCCGTTTCGGGTCTTCCTCTTGAAACCCGGTGCCGTCCTTGCCGTTGATTGGCTCGGCCGGAAGTTCCTGATCTCCGGACGGGTTTTCGGACGATCGGTTGCCGGGCGGGATCGGTGCGGGCGGGTGATTCTTCTTACTCATGGTGGTCTCCAGTGTGGCGCCAGTGGCAAGTGGAAGGGTAGGCAGCAAATAATTACTGCAAACAGCGTGCCGATTCCTCTGGGAGATGGTGTGCCCAAAATGTGTGCAGGGGACGGTGGTAACACATGTCGATAAAAGTTGACATTCCGCCCAAAATTCGATAAGTGAGCAGGCGTCGTGTTTGGTGTTCGATTCCTGCTGGGTTGTAAACATGAAGAGTGCTTTAATCACCGGGATCACCGGGCAAGACGGTAGTTATCTGGCGGAGCTTCTGCTGGAAAAGGGCTACGAAGTTCACGGGATCGTTCGTCGTTCGAGTACCGAAAGTTTTGAACGGATCGCACACCTGACGGAGAAGATTCACCTTCACCAAGCGGATTTGCTCGATCAACTGTCGATTATCGACGTGATTAAGGCGTCGAACCCGTGCGAAGTTTATAACCTCGCCGCCCAAAGTTTCGTCCCGACGAGTTGGAAGCAGCCCGTTTTGACTGGCGAGTTCACCGCAATGGGCGTGACGCGAGTGTTAGAAGCCATTCGGCTTCTCAACCCGAAGAACATCCGGTTCTACCAAGCGTCGTCGAGCGAAATGTACGGCAAAGTGCAAGCCGTACCGCAGACCGAAGACACGCCGTTTTACCCGCGTAGCCCCTACGGCGTGGCGAAGTTGTACGGCCACTGGATCACGATCAACTATCGCGAAAGCTACAACATGTACTGCGTGAGCGGGATTCTTTTTAACCATGAAAGCCCACGCCGCGGGCGGGAATTCGTGACCCGGAAAGTGACCGACGGCGTCGCCCGCATCAAACTCGGGTTGGCGACGGAAATCCGCCTCGGCAACCTCGACGCCAAGCGGGATTGGGGCTTCGCCGGCGACTACGTCCGAGCGATGTGGTTGATGCTGCAACAAGACACGCCCGATGATTACGTCATTTCGACGGGCGAAACGCATACTGTGCAATCGCTTGTGGAACATGCGTTCAACGCGGTCGGGTTGGAGTGGCAAAAGTATGTCGTGATCGACCCCGCGTTCGTTCGCCCCGCAGAAGTCGATCTGTTGATCGGCAGTCCGGCGAAGGCGAAGCGGCAACTGGGCTGGTCGCCCGATGTCACCTTCCCACAACTCGTCAAAATGATGGTCGATGCCGACATGGAACGCCTGTCAAAAACTGTGACGACGAGCGCACAACCACGCGGCATCTGAGGCACCTGATGCGCATTCTCATCACTGGCATCACCGGCTTCGTGGGGGGGCACCTCACGGAGCATCTGCTAACGGAACCCGGCCACACGATTGTCGGCATCAGCCGACATTCCGTGTGGCCGTCGAACTTGTCACACCTCAATGGAAAAGCCGAACTTCAAGCCACGGACTTGAACGACGGTGTAGCCTGTGAACAACTCATTCGAACTGTTCGACCCGACTGGGTTTTCCATCTAGCGGGGTACGCGAACACGGGCAAATCCTTCCGGGAACCGGACCTGTGTTGGCGGGATAACCTCACTGCCACCCGATCACTTTACGACGCGATTGCCCGGACGGACGTTCGCCCCCGGATCGTTTTCGTGTCAACGGGGCTAGTCTACGGCGACCCCGAAGTTTCGGACTATGCTGTGGACGAATCAGCGATTCTGAAACCGGCCAGTCCATATGCGGCCAGTAAAGCCGCCGCCGATTTGTTGAGCTATCAGTACACCCGCAGTCCTGGCCTCGACATCGTCCGGGTGCGGCTGTTCAACCAGATTGGCCCACGGCAATCCGCCGAATACGCGGTGGCTAATTTCGCGCGTCAAATTGCGAACATCGAAGCGGGCAAACAGCCCGCCATCATGGAGACGGGTGACCTCAGTTCCCACCGCGACCTCACGGACATCCGTGACATCGTGACGGCATTTCGGTTGCTCATGGACCACGGCAAATCCGGCGAAGTCTACAACGCGGGTCGTGGCAAAACGTGGCAAATTCAGGACATTCTGGATCACCTGCTTTGCATGGCCAGTGTGACTGTTGAAGTTCGGCAAACGATTGAACCCGGTCGTCGGGCCGACACCACAATCACCCGAGCGAACCCGACAAAGCTCCGCACAACAACTGGCTGGCAACCTGTTTATCCGATCGAGCAAACTCTGAAAAACGTTCTAGACTACTGGCGAGCCGAAGCCACAAAAACGTGATTTGAACTACGACAACATTGGAGTGCGTGACGTGAAAGTTGCAGTCATCGGAACGGGCTACGTCGGGTTGGTGACCGGAACCTGCTTGGCGGAGAGCGGCAACGACGTTGTGTGCGTGGACAACAACGTCAAGAAAGTCGAGACGCTGAATTCCGGGAAATTACCCATCTACGAACCCGGTTTGCTCGAACTGGTTCAACGCAACAGCAAAGAAGCGCGGCTTTCGTTTACGACCGATCTGGTGACCGCCGTTCAGCAAGCGAGACTGACATTCATCGCGGTGGGGACGCCACAATCGGACGACGGGGATGCCGACTTGAGTGCCGTTTGGGCGGTCTCGAAGGCAATTGCTAACGCGCTCAAAACATTACCGCCGGGTGCGCCGGGGTCGCGCGTGGTGGTCGTCAAGAGTACGGTTCCCGTGGGCACCAACGCCCGCGTCGCTGAGATTCTCGCGGAGAACGGGTGTGCCCACATTGATGCCGCCAGTAACCCCGAGTTCCTCAAAGAAGGCGCGGCGATCGAAGACTTCATGAAGCCCGATCGCATTGTCGTCGGGGTTCGGCACCCTGCGGTTGCGGAAGTGTTACGCGAACTCTACGCGCCGTTCCTTCGCACCGAACGGCCCTTCATTGCCATGTCCCCCGAATCGTCGGAAATGACCAAGTACACCGCGAACGCCATGCTGGCCACGAAAATTAGTTTCATCAACGAGATGGCGAATCTATGTGACCGCCTCGGGGCGGACATTAACGATGTCCGGCGCGGCATTGGCCACGACCAACGGATCGGGTTTCAGTTCCTGTTCCCCGGCCCCGGCTACGGCGGGTCGTGCTTCCCGAAAGACATCCGCGCGATCATCGGGATGGGCCGAAAAGTGGGCCAGTCGCTCAAGATGATGCAGTCCGTGGACGACGTGAACGAAGCCCAAAAACAGGTGCTGTTCCAGAAAGTCGAACACTATTTTGGCGACGGACTGGCAGGCAAAACGCTGGCGATTTGGGGTCTGGCGTTTAAGCCCCGCACCGACGACATTCGGGAAGCCCCTGCCCTCGTGCTGATTGACGCGCTACTTGCCAAAGGTGCGCACGTTCGGGTTCATGATTCCGAAGCGATGGAAAACGTCCGCGCCATCTACGGGAATAAAATCACCTACTGCGATCGCCCTTATGGCGCGCTCGAAGGCGCCGACGGGTTGGCAATCGTGACCGAGTGGCAAGAGTTCCGGAACCCCGATTTTGAAGTGATGAAGCGGTTGCTCAAGTCGCCAGTCATCTTCGACGGCCGCAACATCTACGACGAAAAAGCGATGGCAACCCACGGCTTCACGTACTATGCCATCGGTCGCGGCAAACAGACTTGATCCAGAGTATTCAC
>JAYSXU010000717.1:0-9357 GCA_043716965.1 Fimbriiglobus sp. | reverse complement strand
TATACCGTAACTCAAGGGGCGTGCCCTTGGCCTTCCCGGCCAACCGGGGTGGTGAAATCACCCCTGCTTCAGCCACTTGGCGGCGTCGCGGGCGTGGTACGTCAGGATCATGTCGGCGCCGGCGCGTTTGATGCTGGTCAGGATTTCGAGCGTGACGCGGCGTTCGTCGATCCAGCCGTTGCGGGCGGCGGCTTTCACCATCGCAAATTCGCCGCTCACGTTGTAGGCGGCGGTCGGCATACCGAACGTGTCCTTCACGCGGCGGATGATGTCAAGGTAGGAAAGGGCCGGTTTCACCATCACCATGTCGGCGCCTTCGCTAATGTCGAGGGCCACTTCTCGCATCGCCTCGTCGCTATTCGCCGGGTCCATTTGATAGGTGGTGCGGTCGCCGAATTGCGGGGGGCTTTCGGCGGCGTCGCGGAAGGGACCGTAGAACCCGGACGCATACTTGGCCGCATAACTGAGAATCGGCACGTGGTTGAACCCGGCGTAGTCCAGCCCTTGGCGAATCGCCGCGACCATGCCGTCGAGCATCCCGCTCGGCGCGATCACATCGGCACCGGCTTTCGCGTGACTGACGCACTGTTGTGCCAGCAACGGCAACGTGGCGTCGTTATCGACATCGGTGCGGCCATCGACTTCGTGCAGTATGCCACAGTGCCCGTGGCTGGTGTATTCACAAAAGCACTCGTCGGTCATCAGGAGGATGTCGTGGTTGAACGCCTTGCGAAGGCCGCGCAGGGCCTGTTGCATGATCCCGTCATCGTCGAGCGCCACCCGGCCTTCGGGGTCTTTGTGCGTGGGAATTCCGAATAGCATGAACGACTTCACGCCGAGGTCCGCCGCCGCGCCGATTTCGTCGATCAGGGTATCGACGCTGAGTTGAAAGTTGCCCGGCATCGACTGAATCTCAACCCGCACCCCGCGCCCCGGTTTCACGAACAGCGGCAAGATGAAGTCGTTGACGGTCACTTCGGTTTCGCGCACGAGATTCCGCAACACCGACGACGACCGAAGCCGACGCAAACGGTTCGTGGGGAAGTTCGATAAGTTCATCGGGTGTGCCTATTAGAAGATGATGGTTCTAACTGCATCATATAACTTGCGGTTTTGCAGGTCGTGGTCGAAGTCGGCTTTGCGACGAGGCCCGACAGTGCGGAATCATCCGAACCACGACCGTTAGGGAGTGGCCCAAGCATCTACCCGCGCTACGCTTCTCCCAGAACAACACGACGTTTCTTGCGAGGGCGGTTGGGCCACTCCCTAACGGTCGTGGCTCGGATAGCCACTCTGTCTGAATCCGACTACCGCTCGGGTTCGTATAACTGCGTCATGTCTGTATCGCGCAAGCGGCTAGTGCTGGTGTTGAAATCGGTGTTCGCGGTGGCCGTCATCGTGGCCATCGGCTGGCATTTTTACTCCCTTCTGTCGGCGAACCCGCTCCGCGATCGCACGCTCACAATCCGCCTAAAGTTTCTGCTACCCGCCGGGGTGCTTTACCTTGCCGCCCACACACTTTGGGGCACGTTTTTCTGGCAGTTGTTGCGTAACCAGGGGGGCAAGATTTCGTGGTTCACTGGCGTGCGAGCTTACTTCGTCAGCCAATTCGGGAAGTATGTGCCGGGGAAGGCGTGGGTGATCCTGTTGCGGGTGGTGATGTTAAAGTCGCACGGGCTTTCCCCCGCCGTCGTCGGCGTGACCGGCACGTATGAAACGCTCACCAGCATGGCCGCGGGGGCGATGATCGGGGTGTGGCTCTTGCCGTGGTCGGGGTTCACGATTGAAGTGGGGTCCGGCGCGTGGTTCGGGTTTATGGGCGTGGCACTGTTACCCCTGGTTTTGGGCGTGCTGAACCGGCTTGTCTCGCGAGTCGTAAAAAGGTATCGTGGCGCCGGGGCGACGCCCCTCCCCAGCCCGTCCGTTTTGTTGTTGTTCCAGGGGCTGGTGCAAGCTTCGGCGGGGTGGTGCCTACTCGGGGGTAGTTTGTGGCTGACCATCCAAGGCTTAACGGACGAGCCGATTCCGTTCACGGTCGATCTTTATCTTGGCTTGATCGGCGCGACGACGTTGTCGTATGTCGCCGGGTTCGCGGCCCTGATCCTGCCCGGCGGCCTCGGCGCGAGAGAACTGCTGTTGCAACGGATGCTCACGTTTCAACTCGCACCGATTGCCAGCGGCCCCGAGGCGTTTGCGGTGATCGTTTCGCTGGTGTTGCGATTGGTGTGGACCGTGTTTGAAGTGACGTTCGCCCTACTGCTCTGGTGGACGGGCCGTCGTGGGGTGAAACATGGGGTGAAACATGGTGGATGAATCGCACCCCGAACGGTTCGTCGATAGCGGGCTGATTTCGCTGGTGATTCCCGTCTTCAACGAGAACGAAAGCCTCCGGAGTTTGATGGCCGAAATCGACGCGGTTAGCAAGTCACAAAACCTGCGGGTCGAAGTGCTGTTCGTCGATGACGGCAGCACGGACCAATCCTGGGACGTGATCCGCGACATGAGCACGAAGGAACCCCGCATTCGCGGCGTCCGGTTCCGGGGCAACTTCGGCAAAGCCGCCGCACTTCAAGCCGGGTTTCAACGGGCGCACGGCGACATCGTTTTAACACTGGATGCGGACTTGCAGGACGACCCGCACGAGATCCCCCGGTTCCTCACGGCCGTCGAATCGGGTCTCGATGTCGTGAGCGGTTGGAAGCAAATTCGCCACGACCCGTGGCACAAGGTTTTCCCCAGCCGCGTGTTCAACGCGATGGTCAGCGTGGTGACGGGCGTGAAGTTGCACGACCACAATTGCGGGTTCAAAGCGTATCGGTCGGAAGTCGTGCGTGCTGTTCGGCTCTACGGCGAATTGCACCGCTTCGTTCCCGTCTTGGCGGCGGCACAAGGGTTCAAAGTCGGGGAACTCGCCGTCCACCACCGCGCCCGAAAGTTTGGCCGATCGAAGTTCGGCTGGAAGCGATTCATCAAGGGCTTCCTCGACATGGTGAGTGTGCGGTTCACGACCGCGTTCGGTCATCGACCACTGCACCCCTTCGGCACCGCCGCGTTCATCGGCGTCGGAATTGCGTTCGTCTGCCTCGGGCTGTCGATTATCACGTGGCTAAGCTTGGTCGATCTATTTCCGTCACTGGTCTTGCTACTCCTGTCAGGAATCGCCACGATTCTGGCCGGGCAAGCGTTAATGACCGGACTGGTCGCGGAACTCCTGGTGGCCCGCACCGCCAGCACCGGCGACCCGTACCATATCAGTGACCGGATCCGAATTATCGAACCGCTATCCTCCCGCGAAGATTTCCGCTTATGAGTGCTACGGATGCCACCACCTCGCTGCGACGATCGTTCTACCTGCTGCTGACGGCCGTTGCGGTCGCGGTGACGGTGGCAAAGGTGGTCGGTGCCGAAATGGTGTATGAGCCGAGCCGGTACAAGCCACCGACCGACACTAGCTACGGTGCCGACCGCGATAAGAACTTCGTGCCGAAACGAGCCTGGCCCGCAGTTCGCCCGGAACCGACGCCGATGTTCAGCTCTAACGATCGTTCCCGGTGGGCCACGGTGAAAGCGCTCGTTGAAAACGGCACCTTCGTGATCGGCCAACGCGACAACTTCCGCGACGAGACCGACTACCGTGATAGCGGGATCATTTTTCAAGACGGCTATCAATCGCTCGACAAAGTCATGAACCCGGAGACGGGGCAGTTCTATTCCAGCAAGCCGCCGGTGTTACCGATCATCGTGGCGGGGGAGTATTACGCCCTCAACAAGTTCCTCGGGCTGTCGATCGACCATGACCGCTGGTGGGTCGTCAGCATGACTCTGATTACAGTAAATGTGCTGCCGTTCGCACTGTATCTGATCTTGTTGGCGAAGCTGATTGAAGAACACGGCACGACCGATTTCGGTCGGCTGTTCACCTTCACGGTGGCGTGTTGTGCGACGTTTCTGACGACGTTTTCGATGACGCTCAACAACCACTCGCCGGCGGCTTACTGTGCGTTGTTTGCGATCTACCCGTTGTTGCGTGAGGATGCGGATGATTCGCCGTTCAGCTTGTTGGTGAGCGGTTTTTTCGCCGGGCTAACGACGACGTTTGAACTCCCGGCAGCAGCGTTCGCGGTCGGGTTGTTTGTGCTGCTGGCCATTAGCCGACCGTCCCGCGCGATGTTGTGTTTCCTGCCCGGAATGGCGATTCCGATTGTCGGGCTGTTCGCCAGCAACTACGCGGCGATGGGGCTTTGGTTGCCGGCCTACGGTGAGTTCGGCGGGCCGTGGTACAACTTCGCGGGGAGTCACTGGGCCAACCTCGGCAAGCCTAGCGCAACGGGCATCGACTTCGCCGACGAACCGAAATCGGTGTATGCGTTTCACTTGCTGGTCGGGCACCACGGCTGGTTCAGCTTAACGCCGGTGTGGCTACTGGCAGCGGGTGGTTTGATTGCGAACGCGGTCCCGAGTTTTTCGGACATCACAAAACTGCTAACGAGTCCCAAGGCCGGGTCGCGTGGGGTCTGGACTAGTGCGATGATGTCGGCGTTAACAATCGCGGTCTCGGTGGTGGTGTTTGGGTTCTACGTTTGGAAGACGAACAACTACGGCGGGTTCACGTGTTGCGCACGGTGGCTGATTTGGCTAACGCCGTTGTGGCTACTCGGAACATTACACGCCACGGACCGTTTGGCCCGAATCGCGGCGGCCCGGTGGGTTGCCGGCGTGCTACTCGGCGTGTCGGTCTACTCCGTGTATTACCCCGCCTGGAACCCGTGGCGGGCGCCGTGGATTCTGCAACTCAGTGAGATGAACGGTTGGGTCCGGTACTGATTCGCGTTCTCCCTGAAAAGACTTTCTCAATGGCTGATCTACCAACAGGGTTTCTGGTTCAACGCCGTGACGACGGGTTCGGCGACGTACACCCGTTGCAGCCGGGGCAGCGGTACACTATTGGTCGCGCGCCGGACAATCGCATCGTGCTGCGGGATGATTTGTGCAGCCGTCACCACGCGGAAATCTTCGCAGAGTTGTCGAACTGGGTCATCCGGGATTTGAGTAGCCTAAACGGCATGGCCATCAACGCGACCGTCACCAAAGGTGATGCCACGTTGAAGCCGCACGACGAACTCCGGCTGGGTCGCGCGAAGTTTTTGTACGTGCAACGCCTCGATCAACTTCCGGACCTGCCATCCGAAGGCGCCAGAAAGTCCGATGCTGCTGAAGGGATCGAGATCACCCGGCGGCTCGGCCAGACGAAATACCTCCCGGCCGCGCCGCCACCTGCAACCGATGTCAGCGCCGCAACAGTCACCCACGATGACGAAACCACGCCTGCGACCCGTTCGTCACCCACCGAGGCGCTGAGCATCCTGTTCCGGTTGGCGCTGGACATGTCCGAAGCACGCACCGCCGCCGAACTCGCGGAACTGGTGATTGATGCGATGCTCCGTGCGACTCCTGCTGAAGTTGGCGCGGTGCTGAGTTTGAAAGAAGGTCGGGAACTCGAACCCGTGGCGTATACTGCGCGGCCACCGTTTCGGCTGAGCTACCACAAGGTGTCGCAGTTCGTCAGCAAGGAAGTGTTGACCACCAAACAAGCCGTCCTTGCGGAGGACATCTCCGAGAACAAGCGGCTGAAAAACCGCGAGAGCTTGGCGGACATTCGGGCGTCGAGCTTGATCTGCGCGCCGATTTTGTTTGACGGCCAGAACCTCGGGTTGTTGCACCTTTACAACACCGCGAAGCAAGAACGGCTCAACGCCGACGACCTCGAATTCGCCCTCGCCGCCGCCCACCAACTCGGCATGGCGTGGCATCGGATACGGAAACAAAACGGCTTATCGGTTGAGAATCGCTCGCTCCGCGATCAACTGAAACTGGAAAGCGAACTGATCGGCGAAAGCGCGGGACTGCGTAACCTCGAAGAACAAATCCGCCGCGTTTCCAGTACGAAAGCCACGGTGTTAATCCGGGGCGAAAGCGGCGTGGGCAAGGAACTCGTCGCCCGTGCCATCCACTCCAGCAGCCCCCGGCGCGACTCGGCGTTCGTCTGCTTGAACTGTGCGGCGCTCACGGAAACGTTGCTGGAAAGCGAACTGTTCGGCCACGAAAAGGGCGCGTTCACCGGCGCCACGGAGCGGATGATCGGCAAGTTTGAAGCCGCCGACCAGGGGACGATATTTCTCGACGAAATCGGTGAAATGGGACTCTCTACGCAAGCCAAGTTTCTGCGGGCGTTGGAAGGCCACCAATTCGAGCGCGTCGGCGGCAACACGCCAATCAAGGTCGATGTGCGGGTTGTCGCGGCCACCAACCGACCGCTCGAAGATGCCATCCGCGACGGAACGTTTCGCAAGGATCTTTACTTCCGGTTGCAAGTCGTCCAACTGGATGTGCCACCGTTGCGGGACCGCATGGACGACGTGCCGCAAATTGCCGAACACTTCCTCAAACGCTTCGTCCGCGAAACCGGGCGGAAGGTCAAAGGGTTCACGCCGGACGCCGTCAAGAAGTTGCGCGGCTACCACTGGCCGGGCAACGTGCGCGAGTTGAAAAACGTAATCGAGCGAGCCGTCGCCCTCGGTGTCAGCCCGCAAATCGAAGTGAGTGACATCTGGCTGTCACCGTTAGAACTGAACCCCACGGGTGACGCAACGCACGGCGAGTATCAGCCCGTCTCGCTAGGGCATTTAGAGAAGCTCCACATCGTTCAGACGCTGACGTTTACCGAATGGAACAAGTCGAAAGCCGCAGAAATCCTCGGCATCGAACGCTCCACGCTCGACCGCAAAATCAAAACCTACGCGATCAAGAAGTAAGTGCGTCGTGGTTGTGGCCATCGGTTTCTTGTGTTGACAACGTACCAAAACGAGTGCTGTTAGTCGAAAGTTCAACGCCTCATCTCGATTTTGGTACCAACACGACAATCGTGTTGGACACCGCCGTTCCGCGCCATAGTTTCGGCGGGTACGTCAAGCCTTGGCCATACATTAAAAAAAACGGCGCGTTGATATTTCCGGGGAGTTGATCGCCAACGGGTGTAAATCGGTATTCAAACCGAAGAGTGTAGATTCCTTCCTCAGTAACATCGTGTATCGGCCATATATACCGCTCATAACTGCGACTAGGTTTAAGCTTGACAACACAATCGCTAGGCCACGTAGTATTGTTGTACAGCCCGAAATTACCGCATCGCGACTGCAACGGGATTTCATGACTGGACGCATCACATATTGTCAATTTGTAATGCGGCATAATCCAGCACCATTCAGAGCCATCCAGTGCTTTTAAGATATAAACAGGCTCTTTGCTCATATTTGTAAACCGAACGAAAAGCGGCAAAATGCAAACTGGCTCCCCGTTCGCATTGATGTACCGAACGACAAGCGGTTTTGCTTGGAGTTCCACTCTCAGCGGGCTGTCAGTGGGTTGGAGATTGTTTCCAACGTCGGGCACCTCGGACCGCAGTGCCAATGCAGCAACAAAGCCGAGTGACAAAAACCCGATTAGGATCAAGACGTTTTTCATTTGCTGTCCCTACATTTCAGAATGCCATTCAGGATGAATACATAGTTCGATCAATTTGGTACGTCCCATGTCTCCAGTCATTCTGACCCATGCCAACGGAATGTCACCCCACTCACTCCCCCAGCCACCAGTGGCGGCGGACCTTCGCGCCGTAGGTGAGGCCGAAGCGTTTCATGACGGTTTCGGTGATGTTGTCCACCACTTCGGCGGGGTCGTCGCTGATGTGGAGCTTGTCGAGGTCGTCTTGGTCGATAGTCTTGCGCTCGACCATTTGGCGGATCATTTCCACGCCGGGTTTGTAGAAGTCTTTGCCCATCAGCGCGACCGGGAAGTCTTCGACCTTGCCGGTTTGGATCAGCGTGAGCACCTCGAACAACTCGTCCATCGTGCCGAACCCGCCGGGCATGACGATGAAGGCGTAGCTGTACTTAATCAGCATCAGCTTGCGGACGAAGAAGTGCTGGAAGTCGATCCACTGGTCGAGATACGGGTTGTGATTTTGCTCCTGGGGCAAGACGATGTTGCAGCCGATGGAGCGCCCGCCCGCATCTTTCGCCCCGCGATTCGCGGCCTCCATGATGCCGGGTCCGCCCCCGGTCATGACGGTGAAGCCCTTGTAGGCCAACAGCGACCCGACTTCTCGCGCCAGTTTGTAATACGGGTGCGTTTCCGGGAACCGCGCGGAGCCGAACACTGTAACGCACGGCCCGGCAAAGTGCAACTTGCGGAAGCCGTAAATCAACTCGCGGAAGACCGAGAACGCCCGCCCCATCTCGAAACTGCGGTGTTGCGGCCCTTGGAGGAAGCGTTTGTTTTCCGGGTTATACGCCGGGATGCCCCAACTGGAGGGACTCGCGGCAGGAACGTGGTCTGGGATGGTATCGGCCATATGTAGATCGAGAGTGGTAGTGTGGAGAGTCGAGAGTAAAAAAGTACGATTAGCGAAGGATTCCCGCTTCTTGCATCAACCTGTCCGTTGCAGTGTAGGCTTCGCGGACCCAATCCGTAATGCGATCGGGTTCCGGGGAATACTCCAGTTCGATGCTAATGGCACCGGCGATGTTCAAATCGCGGACCTCGCGCAAGTAGGGTCCGAAGTCCACGACGCCCCGACCCGGTGGCAGGTCGCCGTGAACTTGGCCGTCGCAATCGCTGATGTGAACGTGAATCGCCTTGCCCTTCAACAACCGCAACTCCTCCGGTTTCGTTCCGGCGAGCAATAAGTGCGAGATGTCGATGTTCGCTTGCACCGCCGGGTGATCCACGTCGTCAATGAACCGCACCATATTGGGTACGCTGTTCAACAGGGACAGTTTGAACGGTTCCAGTTCGAGAGCAATTTGGACACCCCGCTTGTCGGCGTAATCACCGAGGGTTTTCAGGTGCTTCACCGCCAATGCCCATTGTTCGGCGGGCGGGATCACTTGCCGCTCCCAGATGTATTCGCCCAGCACCAACAGAACGTTTTTCGCGTCCAGTTCATACGCCAAATCGAGATACGCCTGACAGCGTTCTACATGAAACCGTTGCACGGACGGGTTGAAGTCGATCAGCCCCACCGCCACGCACGCAACACTGACGATTGGCAGGTTCGCTTTTTCGCACTCCCGCCGAATCAACTTGCGCTCCGACATGTCGATGTCGAGCGGGTCGGCGAAGATGTCGATCGTGTCGAAGCCAATTTCTTTCGTCATCCGGATGCCGTAAGCCGTACCTTGCCCCGCCTGGACCCACGCAGAGTTGATTAACCCGAGCTTCATAGAAAAATCCTTGCACGCGATCGCCAGTTTCGCTAGACCGATGGACGCCAGTTACTGTAGCCTGTCCCGGTGCGGT
>JAYSXU010000716.1:0-3135 GCA_043716965.1 Fimbriiglobus sp. | reverse complement strand
TCTCCACCGTGCGATCGCCGCCGAGAACCCACACGATGCCTTTGTCCTTGTACCGCTTGCCGAGCCACTCGCCGTAAACCTCTGCGTTCAGTTTGGTGAACAGCGGCTTGTCGCCATTCTCCTTGATCTTGTCGTGCCAGTAGCGGCCCCACGTCGGCAGGAACCCGACGCGCAACCCCCGAGCATTTGCCGCATCGACTACGAAATCGACGTGGTCCCAGTAGTCGTTCGTCGGCCCGTCTTTGACTGCCGGTTTCGCCGGGTCGAGGTCGGCCAGTGGCAAATGCCCGTAGGCGTTCGGCACGGTGTGCCCGTCGAACTCCGCAATCGCCACCGCTTGAATCACCGTGAAGCCCTGCTTCGCCCGCTTGTCCAGGTACTGATCGACTTCCTCCCGCTTCAGCCGGTGGAACAGTTCCCACCCCGTATCGGCCAGCCAGAAGAACGGCTTGCCGTCCGAGGTGATTAGGAACCGCTTGTTGTCACTGACCTGCAACTTCGGCAACAAATCCGCCGCGAATGCTGAAGTAGTAATCGCTAGAACCGAAGCCACACTGAACACAAGCAACCGGGTCATCGCGTATCCTCTTGGGGGAGCAAAAAGAGACTTCTTCACCTGTCGAATACTGTACCGATCTTGGCGAAACCGTCCGACTTCATCGGTTTCTCATTTGCACCCGGCCAATGTAAGCACCATGATGGGTGTTCGTCCCATTACCTGCTGTTCTCTCCTGTTGAAAGGAATCCCGTATGCGATCCAAGTTTTTGCTCCTGTGCGTCGCGGTGATCGTCACCGCCGGTACCAGTTCTGCGGACCTGAAAAAGGGCACGCCCGAAGTGAAGTCGATCTCCGCGCTGGCGTTCGGCCCACACGGGGTCCTGTTCATCGGTGACCCGCAAAGTGGCGTGATCTTTGCCGTGGAAACGGGTGACACCAAGCCGTCTGGGAAAACCGATGTCAACGTCGAGAAGCTCGGCGACGCCGTCGGCTCCGCACTCGGCACGACCGCCGACAACGTGGCGATTACCGATGTCAAAGTGAACCCCGCGTCCGGGAATATTTTTCTTTCCGTGACTCGCGGCAAGGGCAAAGAGGCCATGCCGGTCGTCGTCAAACTCAACCGCGACGGCAAGCTCAGCGAATTTGCGTTGAAGGACGTGATGCACGCCAGCGTCAAGCTTCCGAACCCGAACACGACCGATCGGGGTCGGCCCGAGGCCATCACCAGCTTGGCATTCGTGGACGGCAAGGTGATCGTCGCTGGTCTCTCCAGTGAAGAGTTCGCCAGCACGCTCCGTGCGATTGCGTATCCGTTCCAGGCTGCCGATAAAGGCACCAGTGTGGAAGTGTTCCACGGCGCGCACGGCAAGCTCGAAACGAACGCCCCCGTCCGGACGTTCGTACCCTACAAGATCGGCGGCGCGGATTATTTGCTCGCCGCTTACACCTGCACCCCGCTCGTGAAGTTCCCAGTCTCGGACCTCAAACCCGGCACGAAAGTCAAAGGGACCACGATCGCCGAACTCGGCAATCAAAACCGCCCGTTGGACATGATCGTGTACAACAAGGGCGGCAAAGACTACGTGCTGATGGCCAACAGCGCCCGTGGGGTGATGAAGATTTCCACCGATACCTTTGCCGACGCTCAACCGATCACCACTCCCGTCCGCTCGGGGACGGCCGGCGTCAAGTATGAAACCATCGAAGAACTCAAGGGCGTGATGCAACTCGACAAGCTCGACAACGAACGCGCCTTGGTCCTCGTCCGTGGTGACGACAAGGGATTGACACTGAAGTCAATCCCGATGCCGTAACCAACAACCCCCAAAGCCCACGGATGACAATCCGTGGGCCAACCTGCCCACTAGCAAACCTGCCCACGGATTATCATCCGTGGGCGTTCTGCTTCACACACTCTCTGAGTTTCAACGATGTTCCTCGCACTCCTCACATCACTCCTCGTCACGTCTCAACCACCGAACGCGATCTTTGCACGGGACAACCTCGTGGCATGGTGCATCGTGCCGTTTGATGCAAAGAAGCGCGGGCCGGTCGAGCGGGTGGTGATGCTGAAGAAGCTCGGCTTCACGAAATACGCCTACGATTGGCGGGCCGAACACCTGCCGACGTTCGAGCAGGAAATCTTGGAACTCAAAAAACACAACATCGAACTCACAGCAGTTTGGTTCCCGAGTACCCTGAACAAGGACGCCACGTTCATTCTGGACACGCTTCAGAAGCACAAAATCAAAACGCAACTGTGGGTGATGCTCACGGAGGCAGCGCCGGGTCAGGATCAGGCGGCCAAAGTGAAAGCCGGTGCTGCGATCATCCAACCGCTCGCCGAAGCCGCTGGTAAAATCGGTTGCCGGGTGTCGTTGTACAAGCACGGCGGGTGGGGCGGCGAGCCGGAGAATCAGCTCGCGGTCATTGACGCTGTGAAATTGCCGAACGTGGGGATCGTCTACAACCTGCACCACGGCCACGATCAAGTGAACCGCTTTGCGGAACACCTCAAGAAAATCCTGCCGAAGCTTGACGCCGTGAGCCTCAACGGAATGGAAACCAACGGCGACAAGAACAACCGGAAGATCCTGATCCTCGGCCACGGTGACAACGACGTGTCACTGCTGAAGGTCATCCGCAACAGCGGCTACCGGGGTCCAATTGCGATACTCGGCCACACCCACCCCGACGACGTGCAAGACCGGCTGCAAGACAACCTGGATGGCCTGAATTGGCTACTGCCGCAACTCGACGGCAAGCCCGCTGGCCCCAAGCCCAAAACCCGCACCACGGACCCGGCGCCCAAGCACGCGGTCCACTTCTCGACCGACTGGCAACGCATTGTGGTAACGGGTTCGCCCCCTGCCGTCACGGTCGTGGTCGCCAATGGCAGTGATGCTGAAATTGCGGCCCGTCCGGCGATTCCGGGAACGAGCAAAATCGCCGATGGTGTCCTGCAATTCACGCCCCAGTTCCCGTTCACTCCGGGAGTGAAGTACCGTGTCATTGTGGGGGATTACCAGACCGATCACGTCGTGCCAAAGCCGGTCCGCGAACCGACGACCACAATCAGCGCAGTCTACCCGGTTGCCGATAAACTGCCGGAAAACACACTTCGATTCTACTTA
>JAYSXU010000715.1:0-3136 GCA_043716965.1 Fimbriiglobus sp. | reverse complement strand
CCGGGCCGGGTCAGCCCGCACCGGACCTGCCCGAGTGGCTCACGAAACCCGGCACCAAAGTCAACATTAACGCGAACGAATTCGCGCTGATCGGGGTGCCGTTTGAACCCGTCGATCGCCCCGACATGCTCCGCAAAAACCCGCTCGTCCTTGGCATTGATGACGCGACGATCGACATTATCCGCGTGCCGATGATTGCCCATGACATCACCCAAAACGCCGCCGGCGAGACATTGATCGGTGTGCGGATCGGGATCACCACCGGCAGTAAAGACATCGAACAACTTCGGAAAAACGTGACCGACGCGCAAAAGCGGTTTGAAGGCAAAGCACAACTGCCTAATCGTCCTAGGCCTCCGGGCTTTCCGGGTGGATTCCCAGGTGGACCGGGTGGTGGCGGATTTCCTGGCGGTCCGGGCGGTGGCGGGTTCCCCGGTGGACCGGGCGGTGGCGGTCCGGGCGGTGGCGGGTTCCCTGGTGGTCCGGGTGGTGGTGGGTTTCCTGGTGGTTCGGGCGGTGGCGGATTCCCTGGTGGTTCGGGCGGTGGCGGACGGGGTGGACCGGGCGGCGGGGACGGCGGCATGGGGGGATTCGGCGGGGGCACCTCGCGGGCTGATACGACGGTGCAGTACGTGACACCAGCGGAAGCCAGTTCCCAGGGCATGGCCCTCGCGGAAACGATCTATCCCCTTCGGGCGGTGGTCGTGAACATGACCTTCCCGTTCAAACTGCAACTCGAAGAAATCAAGAAAGCGCTCCGGGCCACATCGACGGCGGAAGCGGCTCAGTTGTCGGCAATTAACGGCGTCAACGGCCCGGTGTTCGACGGCTTCGACGTGGACCGAATGATTATGCCACCCAACGGCAGTTGGTCCGGGTGGGCGGAGTACGACCACTACGGCGAATACTTCCGAACCGTCCGGGCACGCAAGATCGCCGATTACCCGGAGACTGGCTACACGACATCGTTCATGCGGCCAATCAACGAAAAGCTGGTAGCCCCACTTCCAGCGATTGCCGACGGCCTCGGTGACTACAAAAACATCTACCTGAAAGCGATCGTGGAAGGGGCCAAGAAGCTCCGGGAAATGAACCAAATCCCGATCCCGCAAAGCGCGTTGGAAAAGCAGTTGGGCGGCAAAGTGGGTGACGATAACCCCTATGCACCAGTCGGTGGTGCGATTGCTGGACCCGGTGGCTTCGGCGGCGGCGGTATGGGTAGTGGCATGGGCATGGGCGGTTTTGGCAAACCGGGCGGCAGCGGTCCCGGTGCGCCGGGTGGCTTTGGCGGTCCCGGTGGGCCGGGCGGCATGGGCCAACCGCCACCAACCGGCTCTGGTTCTTCTAGCGGTGTACCCGGTGCCCCAGGCGGTTTCGGTCCGGGTGCCCCTGGTGGCTTTGGACCGGGTGCCCCAGGCGGTTTCGGGCCGGGTGGCGCGGGTAGTCTGGAAACGCAACAGAACGTCATCGACCACGTGCTGATGCGGTTCCTGGATACGAACGTGCAACCGGGGTACAGCTACCGTTATCGTGTTCGCGTTAAGCTCAAGAATCCGAACTTCGGCAAGCCAACCCTGGTGAGCCAACCGGATGCGGCCAAGCGAGAAGTGATCGAAGGGTTCTGGCAGGTGATCCCACAGACCATCACCATTCCGGAAGAGTCTTTCTTGTACGCCCACGACTCCTCGAAGTACGTCGAACACTACACGGACATCGTCAACAGTTACGGCAAAGAGTCGGCCTTGAAGAAGGTGTTTGAACTGGACGAGGTCACGACGGGCAAGCGAGCCGTCGTTCAAGTGCAACGGTGGATGCAACAAATTCGCATCGACGGGTCCGGCAACAAGGCCGAACCAGTCGGCACGTGGGTTGTCGCAGAGATTCCCGTCGCCCCAGGGGAGTTCATCGGCAAGCGGCAACTGATCGAGTTGCCACTGTGGTCCGGCGGGATTAGTAATTTCGTCCTCCGGGAACTGTCCAGTGGCGTGCGAATTGCCAACATTAAAGACCAGAATCACCAACCGAAGGGCTGGCCGGTGAACTTCAAGTCGTCGTCAATTCTGATCGACTTCGACGGCGGTAAATCCAAGTCGCGGATCAACGACAAAGAAGTTCTGGACGACGCGGATTCGGAACTGCTGATCCTGCGAGCGGACGGCAAGTTGATGATCCACAACAGTGGAACCGACGGTGAAAACCGCCTCCGGGCGGAGCGGGACGGCGTGTGGACGGAATGGGTGAAGCGGGTCAAATCCCGCAAGGATTTCCAAGTCCCCGGAGGAATGGGCGGCCCACCCGGCGGGGGCGCCGGCGGGTTTGATAAGGGTGGTGGTGGCAAAAACTAACGCGCGTCCGCGAAACGATCCGTTGAGACGGGGGGCAATTTGCCCCCCGTTTTTCGTTGCGTTGTTCATCCCCGACTCGGGTTCACCCCCATGCCACCGACGCTGATTGACACCCATGCCCACCTGGATGACGCACGGTTTACTGCCGACCTCGCGGACGTTTTGTCACGGGCCGAGACGGGTGGCCTCGAACGGGTCATCACCATTGGCGTCGATGTCGCAACCAGTCAGGCGTCGGTGCGGCTTGCCAACCAGCACGCCATCATCGTGGCTGCTGTCGGGATTCAGCCGAACCATGCTGCCGAGATTGGACCCGGCGATTGGGCGGAAATTCTTCGCCTGAGCATCGACCCGCGAGTCGTGGCGATTGGGGAAACCGGGCTGGATCGCTACTGGGACCGCGCACCGTTTCCGCTGCAACAAGAGTATTTCGCTAGGCATCTCGAACTGGTCCGCACGGTGGGCAAGCCGGTGATTATCCACTGCCGCGAAGCCGAACCCGATGTCGTGGCACAACTCCGAACGGCGTTCGACGCCCACGGCCCCATTCGCGGGGTGATGCACTCCTACAGCGGCGACGCTGCCACCGCCCGAGCGTGTTTGGCGATGGGGCTGCACATCTCGTTCGCCGGCATGGTGACGTACAAGAACGCCGAGGAACTTCGCCGCGTGGCCAAGGACGTTCCGCTCGATCGGCTCTTGGTCGAAACCGATAGCCCGTACTTGGCCCCCGTTCCCAATCGCGGCAAACGCAACGAACCCGCCAACGTCGTCCACACTGCTGAATGCCT
>JAYSXU010000714.1:0-1019 GCA_043716965.1 Fimbriiglobus sp. | reverse complement strand
GGCTAGCGATTTGTTCGATCGGTTGGTGCGTCGGGCCGTCTTCACCGACGCCGATGCTGTCGTGGGTGAAGATGTAGATCAGCGGAATTTCCGAGAGGGCCGCCAGCCGGATCGGCGTGCGACCGTAATCACTGAAGATCAGAAACCCAGCGGCGAACGGCCGCAGTTTCGACAGCGACAACCCGTTGGTGATCCCGCCCATTGCGTGTTCGCGGACGCCGAAGTGCAGGTTGCGGCCGGCGTAGGACTTCGCTTGGAAATCACCCGCCCCTTCAAACAACAACCGCGAGTTGTTCGACTTGGCCAAGTCCGCCGACCCGCCGATCAGCCACGGGATCGCCTTGGCAATCGCGTTCAGCACCTTGCCCGAAGACTCTCGGGTTGCAAGCCCCTTGGCGTCCGGTGGGAACACGGGAATGGACGCTTCCCACCCCGCAGGCAGTTCGCGTTTGTCCATCGCTTCGAGTTGCGTGGCCAGTTCGGGGAACGTCGCTTTGTACTGCGTGAACCGGGAACTCCACGCCGCGTGGAGTTCCGCGCCCCGCTTGCCGACGTGGTTTTTGAAGTGGTCGTAAACGCCGTCCGGCACGAGGAATTTCGCGTCCTCGGGCCAGCCGTAGAACTTCTTGGTGAGCTTGATTTCGGCATCACCCAGCGGCGAGCCGTGGGCGTCAGCGGTGTTTTCTTTGTTCGGCGAACCGTAGCCGATCCGGCATTTCACGACCACGAACGTCGGACGGTCGGTGGTCTTCTGGAAGTTCTCGAGCGCCGCGGAAAGTTGGGCGGTGTCGTTCGCATCACTCACATGCAGGACGTTCCAGCCATACGCCAGGAACCGGGCGGCCACGTTTTCCGTGAAGGCCAAATCCGTGTGGCCGTCGATTGTCACCGTGTTGTCATCGTACAGCCAGCAGAGGTTGTTGAGCTTTAAGTGCGCTGCCAACGACGCGGCTTCACTGGAGATGCCTTCCATCATGCAGCCGTCACCGCAGATGGTGTAAACGTTGAACCGGAAGAGG
>JAYSXU010000713.1:0-1020 GCA_043716965.1 Fimbriiglobus sp. | reverse complement strand
CCGCAACGTGGTAGAACTGACCAAGTGCCAACGTGTTCAAGTGGTCCCATGTCAGCCCCTTGTCGTAGCTGGCATAGAAGCCGCCGTCGCAACCGATGATGAGGTGTTTGGCGTTCGCGGGGTTGATCCAGAAGGCGTGTGCATCTGCGTGAACACCGTTGGACGTGCGGACCGTGTCGAACCGTTTGCCGCCGTCGGTGCTACGGTAAAGCACCGGCACATCGGCTAAAGCGTAGATCGTGTTGTCATCGGTGGGGTCGTACCGGACGACACTGAAGTACATCGGGCGGGCGTTCAAGCTGTTCACGCGGGTCCACGTTTCGCCGTTGTCCTTCGACTGGAAAATACCCCCGGTTTGGAAGCCGTCCTTCCCCTGCCGCCCTTGCACGTTCGGCTGTTGACCGCCCAACCCAAGGCCGTAAGGCTTCGTGGCATTGACTCCGCGATTTGGGCCACCCGCACCCCCACCCGCTAACCATTGCAGGACGGTATCAACCAAGACCAACTCGACTTCGAGCGTCTTTTCGCCTTGTTTGACTGTGATTTTGACTTTAGCGCCGGCTTGGCGTGGGTCTTCGGCACGGGGGCCAACGCGAAGTTCCCGCAAAAAGGTGCGGAACGTCGTGACTTCGTTGCCGTTCACCGCCGTGATGACATCGCCGACTTTCAAGCCTGCCTTCGCGGCAGGTCCGTCGGCGGAGAGTGCGGCGATTTTCACTTCGCCTTCAAAGGCCATCGTCGGGGTGAAGCCCGGCATTGGCAACGTGGTGCCAGCGGGCGGGGTCGCCGGCTGCTTCGGGGCTGGCGTCGGTGTTTGGGTCGTTGCTTGCGTTGCGGCTGGGGGGGGCGTGCTTGTTGCACCTACGGGACGTGGGTTGGCAATGACCGTGACATCGAAGACCTTCTCGTAGCTGTCTCGTATTACGGTGAACTTGATTTTGTCACCGGCTTTTTTGTCCACCATGACGGCGGTGTATTCTTTGAAGTCAGACACTTTCTTGCTGTCTACGAAGACGATCG
>JAYSXU010000712.1:0-9395 GCA_043716965.1 Fimbriiglobus sp. | reverse complement strand
TCCTCGATAAACTCACGCCCGAGTTTCTCAACCTGACGCGGGTCATCGAGCAAGCCGACGCCAACATGAAGCCGAGTGCGTTGTTCGGCATGGGCCTGATTATCGCGTTCATCGGGGGACTGGCCGGGCTGCTGATGGTGAACGTCTACGTGGCCCCCGTGCTGGCGATCGTGAGTTTCACCGCACCGTTCGTGTGGCTGTTCTACAAGCGGGGTGCCCGGATGAAGGCCTTCGCGGGCCAGCTCCCGGAAGCAATGGAGCTGGTAGCACGGGCGTTACGAGCAGGCCACTCCTTGGCCGCCGGGATGCACGTGGTCGCGGAAGAAATGCCCCAACCGATTGCGAAGGAATTCGGGCGGGTTTATGAAGAACAAAACCTCGGCATCGCCCTGGAAGAAGCCCTCAAGAACATGTGCGAGCGGGTGCCCAACCTCGACCTCAAGTTCTTCGTCACCAGTGTGGCCATCCAACGGCAAACGGGCGGCGACTTGGCAGAAATCCTCGACCGGATCGGCTACGTGATCCGCGAACGGTACAAGATCCTCGGCCAGGTCCGAGCGCTGACGGCGGAAGGCCGCTTGTCCGGGATCGTGCTGATCGCGTTACCGATTTGCTTGTTCTTGCTGATGCTCTGGATGAAGCCGGAATACATCAAGCTACTCTGGACCGACCCGATGGGGATCAAGATGTCCATCGGGGCCGTGTTCCTGATGCTGATCGGCTCCTACTCGATCCAGAAGATCATCGACATCAAGGTGTGATGCGGGACTTGAGTGAGACAGGCAGGAAGGCAGACAAACGCAGCGGATTGACACACTGAGAAGACACCGAAGGGGAGACTACCGTGGATTTGCTCGCAATTATTTCGGCTGAAACCGTGTTACCCGTTGTGGTTTTCATCGGGATCATGGCCGCGGCGTTTTGGCTGATGACGCTGATTTCCAAGCGGAACAGCCACGCCGAAGACCGGCTCGAACGGATCGGCCGCCCGAAGTCGCTGATGGAACTGGAACTCGCGCAACAAGATTCACGCCAACGGTTCGCGGGCCTGAAGGACATGATTTCCAGCTTCGGCAAGGCGATGGAGCCGAAGTCGGATCTGGAGAAAGACGGACTGAAGGTGAAGCTGGCGAACGCCGGCTTCCGCAGCGAAGCCGCACCGGCAGTTTTCCTCGGGGTCCGGGCCGTGTTTCTGGCACTGTCCGTACCGATCGTCTTCGGGGTGTGGCTGATGTTCGGCTTCTCCTCGAAGGGGTTGCTGGCGATGGCAGGTGGTCTCGGATTCGGGTTGTACTTCCCGGTGATTGCACTCAATCACCTGAAGAGCCAACGCCAAATGGAAATTTTCCTTACGCTGCCCGACGCGCTCGACTTGTTAGTCGTGTGCGTCGAATCCGGGCTGGGGCTTGACGCCGGGTTGCGGAAGGTGACGGACGAAATGAAAGGACACGCCAAGGTGATGACGGAAGAACTCGCGCTGTCCAACTTGCAGTTACAAATGGGTCGGCCGCGGCGCGAAGTGCTGCACGACCTCGGCGTGCGGACTGGGGTGGACGACGTGAAGAGTTTGGCGGCAATTTTGATCCAAGCCGACCGCTTCGGATCGAGTATTGCGCAAGCGTTACGAGTTCAATCGGATTCGATGCGAACTCGGCGGCGGCAAATAGCCGAAGAAAAGGCGGCAGCAACTGCGGTGAAGCTCATCTTCCCCCTGGTGCTGTTCATCTTCCCCGCCATTTTCGTGGTTCTGGTCGGCCCGGCGGCGATCCAGATTCACAAGGGCTTGCTTTCTAAGGGTGGATAACCGGCCGACGGGCAGGATGCCCCGATGGCCCTCACGGAGGAGAGTCGAGATGACCCGGATCTTAAAGGCGGCTTCGGTCGTCGCGTTAGTGGCCAGTGGCTTCGGTTCCGTCGGCTGCGTCTCGGGCGACCGGCCCGGCATCCAGAACCGCTACGACACCAAAGTCGATCCTTGCTGGCCCGAACGGTACAGCTTCCAAGCACGGGAAGCGGTGATCGCGCCGTTCGCAACCCACGTCCTGAACGGCAAGATCATCGACCAGACGATCTTCAACGGGGACTTTGAACCCGGCACGGAAAAACTCAACAGCGGCGGCCTGGCGAAACTGGACACGATTGCCCGTCGTCGCCCCGTGGACGGCCAACTCAGCCTCCAAACGACCCGCGACATCAACTACGACGCCGCGAAACCGGACGACTACGTCCGCACCCGCTCCGAGTTGGACGGGAAGCGAATCCAAGCGATTCAGACGTACATGAATGCTTCGACCAGTGGCCGCAACCTGACCTTTGACGTGGCGGTCATCGACCCCGCGAATCAAACGATGCCGGTTGCCGGGCCGGCCTCAGCGGTTCGCGGTTACCAATCCTTCTTTCAAGGGGGCTTGGTGGGTGGCACGGGGTTAAGTAACCAAGGTGCCGGTGGCCAGACCCCAACCGCGAACATCACGCCGCAAGCGCCAGGCGCTAACCCAGGTGGGAGCCAAGGCGGAAACCAGGGCGGGAGCCAAGGTGGAAACCAAGGCGGTAACCGCCAGTAAGCTCGGAGTCGGGACTACCCCCACGCACGAGGCAACGGGCCGACAAGGCTCAGCGCCTCGTGCGTTTTTTTGTGCCACAGTGTTAGTAGGATTTCGGACCGCATTCACCAGGGATCACCACCATGCACCCCAGCACCACACTTTTCGCCCAATCCAGTTATTGGACCGCCTTCGTGGACTTTTGGACCCATGCGGCCAAACAGCAAAACGGCATCGTGCTGATGGCACTGGGGCTAGCCGTCGTGGCGATTTTCATCATCACCAGGGCGAAGGGAAAGAAGTGAGCCGGTTCGGCGGCGGGCGGTGGATTTTGTTGATTCCTCTTCGTTTTCGACCCCAAGGGGGTCGTTCAATTAGCCCAGGGTTGTGGACCGAAGGTCCGCTACCCTGGGACCAGCACCCAACACCAACGGACTTCCGAGGGCGGGTGGGTGCAATTACCCAGCGTGGAAACTTCCCAGGGCGGAAGCGTCCCAGGGTAACGGACCTTCGGCCCGCAACCCTGGGCTAAGGGAACAACCCCGGTGGGGTTGAAAACCAGTCGTCTGCAAACGGAAACAAATTTCCCACCAACTTTTGTGCCGCTCGGCACCGTTTCTTCGGCTTTTGGCCCGAGCGTGACTTATTGTTGTCCTGTCGAAGTTCATCGCAGCCCATTCGCAGTCTACTTTTGAGGATTCATCACTATGGGCCCGCAATCTCGCCAGCAGATGGTCGTTGATTGGGAAGGCAACCCCGCACCCGAGGCGCCCACGTCGCCGGAGACGCCGAAGGAAGCCGGGCTGTCGCCGACGTTTCTCAGCGATCAACTGATGCGGACCCTTTACGTTCGCGGACCACAACTCGGCCGCGACATGGCGCAATTTCTCTGTTTGCCGTTCAAAGTGATTCGGGACGCGCTGCGGTTTTTGAAGGATGAAAAGTGCATCCAGGTCGATGGCGGCGATCTCGTCGGCGAGGTGAGCTACCGCTTTAGCTTGACGGAACTGGGGCGAAAGCGGGCGGAATCGTGCATGAAGCAATGCGCCTACATCGGCCCGGCCCCCGTGCCGCTGGAAGATTACGTCGAGCAATGTTATCGCCAAACCGTGACAGGGTTGCAATGCTTCCCGGAATCCCTCCGGGCGCCCTTTAGCCACCTTGTGTTGAAAGAAGACATGTTCCTGGCCCTCGGGCCAGCCATCATCAGCGGGCGATCGGTGTTCATCTACGGCCCCCCTGGCAACGGCAAAACCGCGATGGCACGGGCCATCGGCGACTTCATGAACACGGCGGGCGGGTCGATCTACGTCCCCCATGCGTTCATGGCGGACGGCAACATCGTCACGGTGTTCGACCCGTCGTTGCACATCGTCGATGACACGCCGACGGAGTTCGGCGACGAGGCCGACGCGACGGTGCGGCGGTTGCTCAGCAGCGGGAGTACCGACCAGCGGTGGGTAAAGATTCGCCGCCCGGTCATCATCACCGGTGGGGAACTCAACCTGGAAATGCTGGACTTGAAATACAACGAAGAGGCGAAGTTCTACCAGGCGCCGATTCACTTCAAAGCCAACGGCGGCGTGTTCCTTATCGACGACTTCGGGCGGCAGCTTTGCACGCCGAAGGAACTGCTCAACCGCTGGATTTTACCACTCGAAGACCGCCACGACTTCCTCACGGTGGCGAGCGGCAAAAAGTTTCAGGTGCCGTTCGAGCAACTCATCATCTTCAGCACCAACCTCGACCCGAAGCAGTTGGTCGATGACGCATTCTTGCGGCGGATCCGCCACAAGGTCCAGATCCACGCGCCGCAGCGCGAGGTGTACGAAAAGATTTTCGCGTCCAACTGCAAGCGCCTCGGCATGAACTTCGATTTGGGCGCGGTGGATTTCCTGTACGAGCGATATTACACCCGTGGCCGAACCCCTCGCGCCAGCGATTGTCGCGATTTGTTGGAAATTGTGCAGTCGATCTGTCGATACAAGCGGCAACCTGTGCATCTGTCGCGGGAACTGATGATCGAGGCGTCGGCCAGCTTCATCGCCGAGTTTCAGTAAACTTGGGCTGGAATGGGCAGCCGACCAAACCGGGAGGCTGACGTATGGTTGGGCAACTGAAACGGTGGTTGTGTTTGGGCGCTCTGGCCACAACGACGCTAGCCACGACAGCGGGCTGTCAGACCAGCCGCACGGATAAACTTCCCAACACCGACCTGCCGAACTCCCAAGGGCGGCAGTCGATGATTTCGCAAGTCTTCGGCAGTTCCAAAAAGTTCCCGGAAGCGCCCCGGTATTCCGAACCCCTGGTCGTGAAAAATCCGCGTAAGGCGGGCCAAGATTGGAAGCCGGACGCGGAAGTCGAATTCGCCAACGCCGAATTCGATGCCGCGTCCATGAAGCAAAACGCCGTGGAGCGGGATCAGTTCATCGACTCCGCCCGGCAACGGTACCTTCGGGCGTTGAAGCAAGACCCGAAGAACAAGGAAGCACTCAACAACCTTTCTGCGCTTTACTACACAATGGGTGACAAGGCCAACACCGTAGCCACGCTCCGCACGGCCATTCAGCACTACCCGAATGACCACGACCTGCACCACCGCCTCGCAGCGGTGAACTACAAGTTCGGCGATTCGGCAGCGGGGATTGAAGCCTGTCAAGCGGCTCTTCGACTCGACCCCCAGAATCGGGTTTACGTCAAGACGCTGGCCTTTTGTCAGGCCCAACAAAACCAGTGGGACACGGCGTTCCAAACGCTCGTGCAAAGTAACGTGATGACCCAAGCCGAAGCCCGGTACAACCTGGGCCGATTGCTCGTCGATACCAACCGCGTTCCCGAAGGCCGCCAACAGATTCAAATGGCCATGCAACTCGACCCGAACTACCAAGTCGCCCAGCAGTTCCTGACCAGCCTGGACACCGGCGTGCCAACAACCCCAGATTCAGCGATCGTGAACGTGCAATATCAAGAGCCAGCACCGCGATAATGCGGTTTTCGTTTTGTAGGTCGTGGTCGAGCTTTGCGAGGCCCGACAGGAACGTGTGAACTGAAATCGTGCTGCCGTTTGTCCGGCGGGAGTCGTGTGTCGGGCCTCGAAGACTCGACCACGACCTACAAAACGACATCCTCAGCCGGGTTATATCCGGTTGAGACTGATTACGATCATCACAAAATCACTTCTGACGCAACTCGACGTTCTCCACACCGGCGACGCGGTTCAATTCGGCAACAAGCTGAAACAACGACCCGGTTGGGCGCAGTATGACCGCGTAGGTCAGTTCGAGAGCCGACCCTTGGCGGGCGGTGATGGTGCCGATGAGTCGGGAATTGAGGAGATGGTTGGCGAAGGGAGTGGCAAACAACGTGTCCGGTTCGTGACCCAGTCCAATCCGCACCGTTAGCGTGGCAGCTAGACCTAACCGTCGGCGGTCGAGCCAGCACATGACCGCCGCCGCACTTCCGACGGTGGGGATTGCAATCACTCCCAGCATCGCGTAGCCGGCACCGGCAGCCATACCGAGTGCGACGGCGAAGATCACGAAGGCGGTGTCGCGGGTGTCTTCCACAACGGTGCGAAAGCGCACAATGGATAAGGCACCCACCAGCCCAAACGCACGGGCTACGCTATTCCCGATGACCAACGTCACGACCGCGATGAGCAAGCACAACAACACCAGCGTGGTGGGCAACGTCTGGGCGTCGTCACGGCGCCCGAGCGTCAGGCGATGCACGGCGGCCACCACGAAGCCGAACACCATCGCCAGTAATGTGCGGACTGCCATCACGGAAAGTGGTGGCAGTGGTTCCCCGGCGGTCAACGATGCCTCAAGCCAATCAGGCATCGTCGTCTCCCGGACTTGCACACAGTGACAGCGCGTTGACGCAATGCCGATACTTCGAGACGCCGCACACGTTCAGTCGGAATGTCTCCATCAATTCTTTGAAAACCAACGGTGACGTGGCGAGGAATTTCAATTCGACGATGACAGAATCGGAGACCAACCGCGTTCCCTCTGTGACCGGGGTGAGTGTCAAGTCGTCGGACTTCACGCCGATAGGTGAGCGGTCCAACGTCAAGCGAATCGGACCCGTCGGGGCGACACCGACAAACGCGGTGCGGTCGTAGCTGATGCGGCAAACGGGGTGCAACCGCAATTCGGCGACTTCGTCCGCAAACCAACTCACGGGAGTGTTGGCAATTGGTGTGACCAGTGGGATCGCGGTCCGCTGCTTCCACACCCGCCCCGAACGCTTCGACTTTCGTTCCAGGTGAGCGAGGGAATCGAGACCATATCGGCGAACGCGATACTTGTGAACCGTGTAACCTTCGGTGCGGCGGCACACATCGAATGACGACGTGTCCAGATACACGCTGGTCACGCGGTAGCGGTTGCCAGCCGTGGGATCGGCATGGGGGTCGGGTGTCAAGCGACTGGCGACCCACGCTTCGAGTTCCGCGGCCTGCGACTCGGTCACGAGAAACTTCTGTTCATACGCCGGGCTTTCCCCGTCCGCTGAGCTAACCAGGGACGGAGATAGCGATTCGAGACGAGGGCGGTTGGTCATTGCGCTGATTTCTTCACTCCGGGGTGATCGAGTAAATACTTCCGCCGGTCGTCGGCAAACTTTCGCAGCGGCATGTCGCGGCTTCGTTCGTTCGGAGCCACTTGATCGGCAGTCGTGCGCAGGAACGCTTCGAACGGCTCCAGCTTCCGGGTATCGGCTTCGACTTCTTTTTCAATCAACGCGCGATACTGGGCGACCACGGGACCGAGTGCTTTCCAATCGAGCGACTTCTCCGCGATCGTCCGGATGTCTTGCAGGTACTTCGTCTTCAAACTCGGCACCGCGAGAATCTTGCTCCGAAGCGGTTTTCGCGCATCGGTACTCGCAACCAACGGGTCGAGATCCACACCACCACTACCGCCGCCACCCATCGGGCCAAACCCACCACCCGGACGCCCACCACCAGGGCCACCTTGACCGCCACCTGGTCCGCCACCCGGACCGCCGCCGGGAGGGCCACCGAATCCGCCGGGGAACATCGGGCCGCGATCGCGCATCTCCTTGAGTTGTTTGCGTTGCGCTTCAGTCAAGAGTGTTTCGATTTTGGCGTCGGTCTCTTTCTGCAGCTCTGCGAGTTGTTTTCGCTGCTCGGCGGTCAGTTTCAATTCTTCGATGAGCGGAGCGGGCAACAACTCGCCGGGTTTGGGCATCATGAACATCATTCCCCCCCCCGGTCCGCCCGGTCCACCGCCACCGAATCCCGGCCCTTGGGGAGTCCGGAAACATTCGTTCATGTCATGGGGAATAACGTGAAACTTCCCTTTTTCATCGAGGTAAATGCTGTAGTCACTGGCACGAATCCAATAGCCGTCGCAGTTGATGAGGGCTACATCCAAGGCCAGGAACCAGAGCAGGTTATCCACGTCCATGATCGGACGCAATGCCTCTTCGAGTTGGTCGGGCGGCGTGGTGTTCAACGTTTTGCACAGGTTGATGAGCGCCTTCCACGCCTTGTCGTCGTTGTCGGATTTCATCTCGTAGCGGCGTTTGTAGTCTTCGATGTTATCGCCAATGTATTCCAACCCGCCGCCACCGCCGGGGCTACCGCGAACTTTCCAGCGCGTGCCTTTCGTGGTCTTGTAGTTCGTCGCCAGGAACTCCTTGCTAAACTGCTCGACGTTGGTGTAGATTCCCCAGCTTTCACCGTTGATGACCACCTTCACCAAGTTCGCGTTCGGCGTCGGAATGTATTGCCGCGCGACGTGCGAGAAGAGTACCGTACTTAGAAGCGTCGCGTCCTCGTGGCCGTTCAACAGGTTGAGCGTCTTGACGCCGTAGAGGCGTTGTTTGCTGTCTGCCGTATCCAGCGACAAATTCAGCGACCGCTTTTGCCCGGCGCGGACCATAAAGTACGACGACATGCCGCGGAAGTGCAACCCGACGTTGGGATACTTTTTGCCGTCCACCGTGAGCGTCGCGGGGACATCAACATCGGTTCCGTGAAAGTCTTCGAGTTCCTGTTCCCAATCTTTGTTTTCAAACTCGATGAACAGCGTGCGCAGCACGGTCGGTTCGTACAGTTTCTCCGTGGGGTAATTCTTCACGTCGTCCGGTGACACCTTCGGCCCCGGTTTCGTCTCCGGACCTTTGGCCCCGAATCCGCCAAACCCGCCCGGACCTTTTTTCCCGAACCCACCACCGCCGCCTTGTTTCTTCAGCGATTCGCGGGCGACTTTGCGTTCCTCCGCGTTCAGCCAACCGTCACCGTTTTTGTCGAACTCCTTCAAGACCTTTCGTTGCTGCCCACCGGGCGGCCCGAACCCGCCACCTGGGCCACCCGGAAAGCCACCCGGCGGTTGCGCGTCAACGGTACTAACGACGGTGAGCAGCCCCATTGCGAAGAGCATGGCTACCGTGTTTCTTAACCAGATCATCATGTTTTCTTCACAATAGGTGCTGAAAAAAGCCGTGCCGAGAGAGCGGCACGGAACCGGGAGTTTGTTCGACACCGTAAACATTACCAAACAAATCTAAGGAAATGATTAAGAACGCGGAAGTGTTTTTTTGCTCGTCGGGAATAAATGCGGCGAGGTTGGGATCGAAATACTTGACGGCCTGCTCATTCTTCCTTCACAAGCAGCTACTCAAAATTGGGGCAAAGCTCATGTACGGCACTCTCGCCGACGGGGTCGTGGCACTGCACGTCCTGTACGTCGCTTATGTGGTTCTCGGGCAACTTCTCATTCTGATTGCGGGCACGTTCCGCTGGGACTGGGGCCGCAACCGCTGGTTCCGGCTGACGCATTTGCTGGCCATCGGCATCGTGGCACTGGAAGCCGTGATGGG
>JAYSXU010000711.1:0-3146 GCA_043716965.1 Fimbriiglobus sp. | reverse complement strand
TGACAACGTCCGAGCCGATCATCGCCACCACGTTGATTTGCGAAACCGCTTGGTCCGCTCGCACGGCACCAGCAGCCACAATGGCGGGTTGCGTTTCCGTTTGGATTGTCGCCGTAACGGGAACGACAGCCGGGGTAGGGACAGGCGCAGTCGGCAACACCACCGGCCCGACGGGCGCGACCGGCGAGTCCGGTGATTGCGATCGGCTTAAAATGCTGCTGTTAGAAACTTTGGACGCCAGCGAACACCCGGCACTCAGTTGGCAACTGGCCAGTAGAATGAGGCACGCAGCGGAACGAAGCCGACAACAAGTCCAATTCCCGGCATCCATGCCCCACCTCTGAGCGTTCCGATTCGCGGCAATCCCTGCCGCAGTTTGCAGCCCCACCTTATATCGGCAGTTTCGAGGAGAGCAAGGCAGAATTGTCGGCGAGGAAAAGCGGTGGTGTGGCTAACCGAGCAATGTTTCGAGCGTGCCATTGGCGTTCAGCCGCGTCACCGCGAAGTCGTTACTCGTCGAGGTCGCTTACCCGGCGAGGATGAAGAATTGGCCGGATTGACGGGTGCAGCTAAAAGCACTGGGTTTCTTAAATCAGAATTCACCACAGAGTCACAGAGAAATCCATTTGAATTGGTTTTGGATTTCTCTGTGTCTCTGTGGTGAACATTGTTTTCTTGCCACCAGAGCAATTGGCTGCACCCGCATTGACCACCCGATTTTGTAGATTATTGCGGACGACGCTTTCCGCTCCGAAGTTCAAACCGAGGCTTCCACCGTGCGCTTATTTGAGCTGGTTCGCTCTGTGGTTGGGGGCTTGTGGCGGCAACAAGGTGCGGTCGGCGTTGACGCTGTCGGGCGTGGCGGTCGGGGCGTGTGCGATGGCGTTCAGCCGGTCACTCGGCTTGGGCCTCCGCAACAGGATTGACGAGCAGTTCAAGAACCGCAAAGACTTCGAGAAAATGCACGGCGGCGTGTTTGGCGTGTTTGGCGGGTACCAAGGTTCCCGCCCGCGGGCAGGGTTACGCACGTCCGGCGGCGCCCATCCAACCCGTCGCACCAATTGCCCGGTTTCGTGCCGCTCTAAACCACTTGGGCACGGGAAATGCCTACAGCTTGACCGTCAACAACTTGCTCGTGGCCGCTCGGACCGTGGACTTTTTCCACGGGCGTTCGGGCCACGGACACAACAGTATAGGGGTTTACGAATGGCAGTGAATACGTCGGTTCAGACTGAGGACTTGGTGCCGGTCCGCAGCCGCATCAGTTGGGGGGCGATCGTGGCCGGGTCCGTCCTGGCCCTGGCTCTGTACTTCCTGTTAACCCTGTTCGGCGGGGCAATCGGGTTCACGATCAGTGGTAGCACGACCTCACAGACCTTAGGCATCGCGGCCGCCGTCTGGGCGGTCCTTGTGACGGCCGTGTGCTTGTTCATCGGCGGCTTCGTTGCCAGCCAACTGACCGTCGGGGAGAACAAAACGGAAGCCATGATGTACGGCTTGCTTGTGTGGGCGGTCGTGTTTGCCATGTTGCTCTGGCTGATGGCGACCGGCGTGCGGGTCGGGTTCAACGCGATGGTCGGGGTGGCAACGTCGGGCAGCGCGGTTGCCACCGCAACGGCCCAAAACACGACCCAAGAGGACTGGGAAGCGGTCGCCCGCCGCGCGGGGTTCTCGCAACAACAGGTTGACGACGTGAAGCAGAAAGCCAAGGACGCCCCGGCCCAAGCCAAGCAAGCAATCGACGACCCGGCCACCCGGCAGCGGGCCGAAGCCGTTGCCCACGACGCGGGGGAGGCGGCAACCAAAGTGACGTGGTACACCTTCCTAGGCACGCTCGTGTCGATGCTGGCGGCTGCGGCCGGCGGTTACGTCGGGGCCGGGCCGACGTTCCGGATCTTCGCGGTCCCGGTCGCGCACCGCTTGTCGTAACCACGTGTCCAAGGGCCGAGGCAGGCAGGTTGCCTGTCTCGGCCCCGACGTTCTTACTGCTCATCCTCGTCGCCGGGTTCGTCATCAGTGTTAGGATTGGTTTTCATTACTTCGGCTAGCAATATCGTGGCGTAGCAACCGGACGGCAGGGTGAACGTTAGGCGGAGGCCGTCGGGTTCCCACGTGGAGATGAGGTCGTCTAGGTAAATCAGGTTGTGGCGACGGGTGCCGCCCATCAGTTTGCCAAAGCCATTGAAGCTGGCGAGTGTCAGCCGGTTGTCACTCAACACTTTGGCTTCCCGAATAGCCGCGTCAGCGGCGGCGGCGAACATGCGGCTGCCGTACATCGGGCCGCCGGTCACGGTCTCGCGGGTGTCGAAGCGGCTTTGCTCGACCGGGACATCTGCCGCGACGAACAGCCCGCCGAACGGCCACTTCATCATCACGTCCCCCGCGACCACAGTTCGTAACAACCCGCCGCGCATTCGCTGCCCGAGGTAGTCGTTGAACAGCAGCGATTGCACCGCCGATAGGGCGAACTTGTACACGAACGGCCGCAGGCGTTTCGGCTGGGTGCCGGTCAAACATTGGAAGCCCAGGTCCACCGTGCCGCCGTCTCGCCCGAAGCGTTGCGGGCCGTAAAAGTTCGGCATTCCCAGCGTCCGCAGCCGGGTCAAAATCGTTTCGGCGTCAGCGGCTTTCGACGGATCGGCGCCCCGAATCAGGATGCGAAACGTGTTGCCGCGCAAGTGCCCCGGCTTGAGTTTGTTGGTGTGGCGTTCGACTTTCAGCACCCGAATGCCGTCGCCGTCGATCTTCTTCAACAGCGGTTCCGTTTCCTTCGGCACGCTGACCCATTGCCGCGTAATCGCGTGCCGATCCTTCAACCCGGCGGTGCCAACTGCCCCGGCATGTGTTCCGAGTTTCTGGGCAATGGTGCGGGCCAAATGCTCCGGCCCGACGCTCCGCTTCTCCACCCATAAATAAAGATGGTCCCCCGACCCGCACGGCTCGTAGGACGGCACCTCATCGACTTCAAAGTCTTCGACCCGGACCTTAATCCGCCCACCAACACCGGGCAAATCAGCGGTCAGTAGTGGCGGGTTCAGAGCAGGGTGGTGAATCGGGAAGCCCTCGTGTGGGTTTTGTCGTGTACCCCGGCGAACGGCGCGACGTCAGTCCGCCGGCGGAATGTCTCGGCTGGGTGACCACCAACC
>JAYSXU010000072.1:0-2113 GCA_043716965.1 Fimbriiglobus sp. | reverse complement strand
CCTGGGCTTTCTTCGGTCCTGGGCTTTCTTCGGTCCTGGGCTTTCTTCGGTCCTGGGCTTCCTTCGGTCCTGAGCTTTCTTCGTTCAATCGCTGCTTACATTTCCGGACTGATCTCTTTGGCTTTCAGCAACTCGACTTTACCGGCGCGACCGACGGCGTATTGGAAGTTGGTCCGTAATGTGGCGGCGGCGCCGACGTTTCCTTTGGGGTCCAACGCCAGGAAAGCGAGGTTGGCGGGGTGAACGCCCCGGCGGGCGGCGGTGGCGTTGACGCGCTTGCAGGCGAGTTCGCACGCCTCTTGCGGCGACTTCCCGGCCCGCATTTGCTCGACGACAAAGTGACTCCCACTGATGCGGATGATCTCCTCGCCGACGCCCGTTGCGCCGGCGGCCCCGGCTTGGTCATCGACGTACAACCCGGCCCCGATAATCGGCGAATCGCCGACGCGGCCCGGCAGCTTGTACGCCAACCCGGAGGTCGTGCAGACGCCCCCCATGCGACCGTCCTTGTCCACGCCCAGCACCGTCACGGTGTCGTGGTTGTGTTCGTCAATAATGTTGATGTCATCGGGGCCAAAGACTTCAGGCGGGGCGTTGTTCTTGCCGTCTTTCTTCTTGTTGGACGGGTGCTTCTCGAACCACTCGCGGACCCCCTCAATGGAGTGGGGCATCTCCAGTTCAAAGCCGTTTTTCAGCGCGAACCACTTGGCCCCTTCGCCGACGAGCAAGACGTGCGGCGTCTTGTCCATCACCAGTCTGGCTACAGCCGACGCGCTGCGAATGTGTTCCAGGCCCGCCACGGCGCCGCACGACAACGTCTTGCCGTCCATGACGCACGAATCGAGCGTCAATCGGCCAATGCGATCGGCAACGCTGCCGAAGCCGACGGAGCGGACGGTGCTGTCGTTCTCCACCGCTTGGGCGCCCGCAATGACCGCATCCAGGACCGGCTTGCCAGATTTCACGAGTGGCAACGCGGTATCGACGGCGAGCTTTCCAAACGGCCACGTGGCAACGACGACGGGTTCAGGCATGTTCGGCTCCGGTAGAGTTTGCAGATGTACAGAGTCTATCCGGAAAATTTATTCCCGTTAGCAGAAGACTGGTTTTCAACCCCACCGGGGTTGTTCCCTTAGCCCAGGGTTGCGGGCCGAAGGTCCGTTACCCTGGGAACCCGCACCCATCACCACCAGTCTTTGCAAGCGGAAGTTTCCTTCCCAGGGCGGAAGCGTCCCAGGGTAACGGACCGTTGGTCCGCAACCCTGGGCTAAGTGAACAACCCCGTTGGGGTTGAAAAACGAAGATATGAGGCAAACTTCCACCAACAAATGTGACGCCTACCCATCGGTCGTTGCTCATTTCCCCGGTTCCTATTCGTCTGATTCGTGTGATTTGTGGTGACCGCCGCTTCGGTTCAAAACACGTCGGCAGGGTCTGCGCGGAGCAGCCGCAGCAGGGCGATCATCCCGGAGACGACGCACATCACAATGGTCGCCACGAACACCGTCAGCGCGCGATCGAAGGTCATGCGAAGGGGCAAGCCGCTCGCTTCGGTGAGGCCGAGGTAGAGTAGCCAACTGATCCCTAAGCCGACGGCGTAGCCCACTAGCGCGAGGATCAGCGATTCTTGCAGCACCACCCAGGCGAGGTAACGATTGGTGTAGCCGAAGGCTTTCAGGGTGGCGTACTCGGGCAAGTGATCGGCGACATCCCCGGACAGGATTTGATAGCAGATCACAAGTCCCACCGCGAAGCCCATGAACATCCCGAAGCCGAACGCAAACCCGATCGGGGTGTTGCTCAGCCAGAAGGCTTGCTCGCGTTTCATGAGTTCCGCGACGGTGTCAATTTCCACGTCCGCGTCTTCAATCCGTTCGCCACGGGACAGCGCGATTCGCAATTCATCCCGCACCGCGTTCCGGTCCGCACCCGGTGCCAGGCGAATCAAACCCAGATCAACATCCGCGAGCGGCGCACCGAGCGTGTAGGGACGGCGTAGCAAATCGGCAAAGGTTTCCATCGAGACGATCAGGGCGCCTTCGCTGGTGAAGTCGGGCCCCATTTCAAACGACCCGACCAAGGTGATCGAACGCTTCGCCAATTCGGTTTGCAG
>JAYSXU010000710.1:0-3147 GCA_043716965.1 Fimbriiglobus sp. | reverse complement strand
GCGCCGTTCGCCGGGCACAGTGTTCCTACCGGGGGTCAATCATGCCAATCGACTTGAACGCCGATCTGGGGGAAGGGGCGAGCGCCGATGCCGAGTTGATGGCACTGGTCACGTCGGCGAACGTCTGTTGCGGTGCCCATGCTGGTGACCCGGTGTTGATTCGGGCGACGTTGGAGTTGGCGAAGCAACAGCGTGTGACCGTCGGTGCGCATCCGGGCTACCCAGACCGCGAGCACTTTGGCCGGCGAGAGATGACGCTAACGCCTGCTGAAGTCGGGGCGCATTGCCTGTACCAAATCGGCGGGCTGATCGCCATTTCTCGGGTGGTTCCGATTGTTGTGAAGTACCTCAAACCACACGGGGCGTTGTACAACCAAGCGTGCCGCGACCCCGAGTTAGCCAAGACGATCGTGGCCGTGGCGCTGATGACCGGACTCGAACTGGTCGGCTTACCGGACTCGGAGTTGGAAGCGGCGGCTAGGAAGTTGAACGTCCCGTTCCACCGCGAAGGCTTCGCCGACCGGCGGTACCGTGCGGACGGCAGTCTCGTCCCACGCACGGTACCGAATGCGTTCATTCACGATGCCGCCGAAGCCGTCGAGCAAGTCGATTGGCTCATCCGCGAAAAGCACGTGCGCACCATTTGCGTTCACGGCGACAACCCCGAAGCCGTGCGGTTCACCCGCGCCGTCCGCGAATCGTTGCTACAACGTGGCGTGCAGTTGCAACCGTTTGCGTGATCGAAAACAACATCGGGTTCAACCAGATTCTTTGAGGTGCAAGCAAGCAATTTTCACCACAAAGCGCACGGAGAAATCCGAAACAATAAGCATTACGCAGTCATGCCGAAATTTTAAAACCGATCACGAAAACACGAAAGTACAAATGCACGAAAAAATCCATCAGCTCGGGGTTCCATTTCGTACTTTCGTGACCCGTTGTGTTTTGGCTTGGAATCGTCAATCCTACGGTAAATTGCGTTGCACTGTGTCAGTTCTAAACAATTTGAATGGATTTCTCGGTGCCTAGGAGGTGAATCTAATTTTATGAGAGCCACGGAGGATTGAGTGACAGGCATCAGTGATAAACGGATCAATTTCATATCCTTCCCAAGAAAATGCTATAGAAATGGGACGACACGGTGTCGAAAGACGAATCACGTGGAGCATCTGGGGCATGGCAACACCATCCGGGGAGCAACTGACCGCGAATCCGTTGAGGCCCCAATTGAAGGCGGCCGTCTTTTTACCCCCCGGTCGCTGGCCGACGGTCGTAGTGCCGGTTGATTCGGATAACGCAATCGACACGGCGGCGGTTCAGCGAATCCTGGGCGAACAGGGGGTCCAAGTCACGACGATCAACCCGCATGAAAAGCCGTGGAACCCGCTTGGCAACAGCAACCCGTACTACCGTGGCCTCGACGTGATCCGAGCAATTCAAGTGCTGCTCACCCAGCGTAATGCCGACGCAATCGTGGTCGTGTTTGAAAGTGGCGGAGTGTTTTTGTTGTTGCTTCGGCGGCTGTTCTGGTTCAAGCCGAAGGTCATCCTGTGGGATGCCAGCGTCGGGAATCCGTGGCGGGTTGTCACGTTCATTCAGCGGATTGTGCTCAAGCGGTTCGACGGCTTGATGATGCTCACCACGCGGCAAATGGACGCGCTTCGTGGTCGGCATCACGTCCGGGGGCCGCTCCTGCATCTTGGCTACAATGTCGATGAGATGTTTTTTCATCCCCGGCACAATACCGACGGAGATTACATCTTATCAGTAGGGGATGATCGGTCCCGTGACTATGAAACACTCTGGAAGTCACTGCAATCTTTGTCGTTGAAAGTGAAACTCAAAACACGGTGGCGACCCAGTGATATAGATTCGACCTCTCATCAACATGTTGATTTTCTATCTGGCCGATTGAGCGATCGTGAATTCCGGGGGTTATATGCAGCGGCACGATTTGTTGTATTGCCATTACACGACGTGGAATCTGCCGGCGGCATTACGGCCTTGTTTGAAGCGATGGCGATGGGCAAAGCCGTCATCGTGACCGCATCTGGCATTAGCACCGATTTTGTCATTGATGGGTTCAACGCAGTTGTCGTACCCCGAAACGATGCCACGGCGTTGACGAACGCGATTCAGATGTTGCACACCAACCCCCAACTGTGCGAATCCCTTGGCCGCAACGCGAGAGTGACAATCGAAGAGAGATTCTCCACGCGAATCTTAGTCGAGAAGATGACAACATTCATTGTGAATGTCATCAGTCCGCGTGGAAGCGTCACGCAATAAGCAACGACAATTCATACTGTAAACACGCGAATTCTGGCCCCTATTTTTCGAGACAGCCGACAATGGACCACGTGACAACTCCGAACAAAACGACCGCTCCCCAGGCACCCGCGTCGATGCGACCGGAGGAGTACCAGCGGTTGCGCGAAGTGTTGCTTGACGTTCGCCCCGATCAGACGTTGGAAATCGGCATGGCGAACGGGGGAAGCACGATTGCGATCTGCAAAATCCTACGCGAGTTGGGCCACGGTCGGCATACGGCGATTGACCCGTTTCAGACTGCCGCAGAAGGCTGGAAGGGCCAAGGCGTGGAGGCCGTCCGCCAAGCGGGTTTCGCGGACCTGTACGAGTTGATGGAAGACTTCGATTACTTTGCCATGCCAAAACTGATCCAGCAAAAGCGTCGCTTCGATTTCATCTTGATCGACGGCTGGCATTCCTTCGACTACACGCTGATGAACTTATTCTTCGCCGACCTCTTGCTTCGTGTCGGCGGCGTGGTGGCGGTCCACGATACCGGACTGCCGGGGGTGAATAAAGCGTGCCGATTCTTGGAAACCCACAAACCCTACGAGCGAATCGGGCCGCCGATCTCGGTCGAGTTAACCGGCATGACTAGGAAGTTGGCACGTCGATTCTCACAACTCATCGCAGGCCCAACCCGAATGAAGGAAGCCAAGTGCCGACGCGAACAATGGTACAGCCTCGGGGTGTATCGAAAGCGGGAAGAGCATCAGGTTGGTAACGTGTTCTTTGCCCCGTTCTGAAATGCACCCGACATAATTCCCACTCATGGCATGTAAGATGCAGAAATTATAGCGGTAATATCGGTTACAGACACGATTCCGCTTCAGTCTC
>JAYSXU010000709.1:0-9419 GCA_043716965.1 Fimbriiglobus sp. | reverse complement strand
GATACTCTGAATGTGCTTGAATTGCTGTAACACTTCGCGGCGACTACAATTCCCCGCATGAACACCAAAACCAAATACGTCATTGTGATTCCCGACGGTTGTGCGGACGAGCCGGTGGAGGCGCTGGGCGGGTTGACGCCGCTTCAGGCGGCGAACGTGCCGAACATGGACCGCGTCGCGCAAATGGGCGTCGTGGGGCTGGCGAACAACGTGCCGGCTTCGCTGACGCCGGCTTCGGACGTGGCGACGCTGTCGCTGTTCGGCTACGACCCGCTCAAGGTTTACACGGGGCGGGCGCCGCTGGAGACGGCGGCGATGGGGATCAAACTCGGGCCGCACGATTGGGCGATTCGGTGCAACTTGGTGTACGCTCCTGACGGCCACATGCGCGACTTCACGGCGGGTCACATCACGCCCGAAGACGGCAAGGAACTGATGGCGGCGATTCAAAAGGAACTCGGTGGGCGTGACGTTGCGGGCGGCACGTTAGAGTTTCACGCCGGGGTCAGTTACCGCAACATCCTCGTGTGGCGCGGGCATTCCGACGTTGCGCCATTCATTGGCATGAAAGCCCAACCGCCGCACGACATTCCGGACCGCCCGGTTGCGGATTACCTTCCGCAAGGGCCGGGTGGTGATGTTCTCGTGCCACTGATGGAGGCGAGCAAAGCCATCCTCGCAGCACACCCGGTGAACTTGCGACGCATCGCGGAGGGCCAAAAACCGGCCACGCAAGTCTGGCTCTGGGGCCACGGCAAAGCGCCGCACGTCGAACCGTTTCTCGACGTTTATGGGCGGACCGGCGCGATCATCTCGGCGGTCGATCTGGTGCGGGGCGTCGGCGTGTTGCTGGGGTGGCACCGCATTGACGTGCCGGGGGCGACCGGGTACCTCGACACGAATTACGTGAACAAAGGCAAGTACGCGATCGAAGCCCTTGGCGCGTTCGACCTCGTGTGTGTTCACGTCGAAGCACCCGATGAGGCGTCCCACGAAGGGCGGGCGGATGAAAAGGTGCGGGCGTTGGAGCAAATTGACCAACACATCGTCGGGCCGCTTTTGGCCGCACTGCCGAAGTACCATAACTACCGCATCCTGATCGAACCGGACCACCGCACCACGTTGAAAACCCGTGCCCACGCTTATGGTGCCGTCCCGTTCGCGGCGGCGGGGCATGGCATTCCGGCGATGGGGCAAACCCGCTACGATGAACTAACCGTCGATGCCGCTGGCCTTTCGTTCGACCCCGGCTGGCACCTGATGCGTTGGTTTCTGGGGAATTAACATGAACCGCGTGCTCATCGGTTTGGCGTGTTTAGGAATCATGTGTGGGGTTCTCATTCAACAGGGAACCGCCCAGGATGCGGCCACGAGCGTGACGCTGCGGTGGTTCGGCATGTCGATGTTTCAACTGGAAACTTCAGCGGGCAAGAAGGTCGTGTTCGACCCGCACGCCATTCCCGAGTTCGGGCGAAACCTCGTCCAGGCGGACGTGATCCTCTGCTCGCACATGCACAGCGACCACACGCAAACCAGCATCGTCGAGAACGCGAAGTCGGCCCGCCTGTTTTATGGCGTGGAGCAATCCAAAAAAGGCCGCACACCCGAGTGGAAAGCGGTCAACGAGAAGGTGGGCCAAATCTCGATTCGCGCCGTGGGTCTTTACCACGACAACGACGACGGTTTGGTGCGTGGTAAAGTCAGCGCGTTCATTGTCGAATGCGACGGGCTGAAGTTCTGCCACCTTGGTGACCTCGGCCACGAGTTGACAGCCGCCCAAGTCAAAGCGATCGGCCCCGTGGACGTGCTGATGGTGCCGTGCGGCGGCATCTACACGATCAACGGCGACGGCGCCAAGCGGGCCGTCGCCAAACTGAAACCCCGCCTCTACGTCCTCCCCATGCACTACGGCGTCCCCGGCTACGACGAGCTACTCCCCCTCGACGAGTTCCTCGACGGCCCCACCGCCGTCAAGAAACTCCCCAACACCAACGAACTCGTGATCCCCATCGAACTGAAAGCCGACGCCCCGACGATCGTCGTCCTAGGCTGGACTCCGGCGAAGAAATGATTCACCGGCTTGAGCAATTTCCAAACCACGACCGTGAGGGAGTGGCCCACCCTCCCGCCCTGAATACGTCGCCCCAATCGCAACACCACCGCTCGCCGTTTCGCGTAAGGCTGGTTGGGCCACTCCCTGACGGTCGTGGCTCGGATTACTGAAATGCGTGCAACGGCCAGCCATGTCGGGCGTCCATTGTGTAGAACTCATTTCCATCATTGATGCGAGACCACCAATGCGACGGGTCATTCGAGAGCTGGCCATCGGGGTTGGCATCATCATTTTGCTTGTCGTGATCGCTGTGACTTACGAAGGGTTACGCACAGCGATTGTTTACAACAGACTGAAAGGACTCACCCACGACAATGTCACCGATGTGCCGTATGTTGCCGATAAGATGCAGGATTACAACCGGGTCATTCGGTTCTATGCTGCTCAGGCGATGACGAATATCGGTGCTCCTCCGGACGAGGCCGCTCCGTCGCTGATTCGCGGATTGAACGATCCTTATAGAATGGTCCGAATTCAATCCGTTTTGACGCTCGTCAACATTGGCGCTGATGCGACGACAATTCCGTATCTCATCGTCGCGCTGGATGATGGCGATCCGCTTGTCCGTAACTATGCCGCGTACTTACTTTCTAGGAGTCCAAAACCAGCCCATGCGGCGATTCCGCGACTCGTCAAAAACCTTGATGATCCTGTCGAAGCTCCGATGGCCGCCTACGTGTTATGCTCGATCGGCGCCCCGGCCAAAGAGGCAATCCCAAAAATCATAACTGTGTTCAAGCAAGTCAGCGACAAAATAACACTGATGGGGTTGATAGAAGCAATCGAAAAGCTCGGCGGCGATGCCAAAGCCGCCATCCCGCACCTGCAAACGTTGACGCAAGACCCCGATCCCGAAATCAGCAAGGCCGCCACGAAAGCGATCCAAACTATTTCCGCACCGGCACCAGTGAATCCGCAGCCGAAATAGCGGCAACCGATAACTCCTAAATTGCGAGCAGACCATGCGCCGGGCCATCCGCTTACTCGCCATCGTTTTGGGTTTCTGTGTCGTTATCGGGTTCGCGGCCTCGGCGTATGAACTGCTGCGGACTTATATCGTCACGTATCAACTCGGCAAACTGACACCGGCGGACACGCAGGAAATACCCCACGTTGTGGAGCGGTTGCGGGACTACAATTATTACGTTCGATTTGCTGCGGCCAAGGCGTTGTTGTACATGGGACCAACAGCCAACAAAGAAGCCTACCCCGCGCTGGTACGAACTTTGAAAGATCCCGTGCCCCACGTCCGAGCACAAGCCGCGAGTTCGCTAACACATTACACCCTTGATGCCTCTGTTATCCACATACTGATCGACGGTCTAGACGATGAAGACTTTATGGTGCGACTCACCTTCTTATGGCTACTCGCCCAGAATGCAAAAATTGCGGATGCCGCGATCCCGAAATTCACGGAACTGCTGGACAATCCCTCAAAGAGTGGGGTCGCCGCGAAAGCGCTGGGAGAAATCGGACCGCCCGCCAAGGCCGCTGTCCCGAAAATCATTGCTGTTATGGGGACAAGAAATGATTCAACACGTCTCGATTTCATCCACGCGCTTGAGAAGTTCGGCCCCGATGCACAAGCCGCGATTCCTGATCTGCAACAACTGACACAAGACCCCGATCCGCAAATCAGTCAAGCGGCGGCGAAAGTGGTTCAAGCGATTTCCGCACCGGCGCAGGTTGTGCCACAGAAATGAACCGACCACGGCAGTCGCCGTGGCCGGTTCATTTCGATGCTTTCAACGTCTTACTGCCCGCTGGCGGTGCCGCGAGTCACTTTGTAGTTGTTGACGCCGGAAACCATTTTCTTAACGCCGTCGCTGGAACTGTCCATCTCGAACTCGCGGTGGAGTTCGGATTCGAGGACGGTCCCGGTGTCGAGGTCGATGTAGGCGTAGCCCTTCAAGAGGCCGTTCGCGCCACCGGCGACACTGCTGCCCGGTGCAGGCTTGATGACACCTTCGATGCGGATGACGGCTTCCTTTTGGCCGATGCGGGTCCGGGTGCCGAGGTACGTGTACGTCAGTTGTTCGACGTACTTGTACTCGTTCACCTTGCGGACCTTGCGGCCCGGTCCGGTGCCGGGGATGCCGCCGCCGTCCGCCGGGGGCGGCGTGTTGGCGCCTTTCGGCTCTTCGGTCGCGTAGCCGATGGCGAAGCGAACAGTTTTGTCGGTGCCGGTCCACTTCTGCAGGGGCTTGACCTTGCCGTTGGGAAGCGGGATCGACGCATTTTGCAAGGCGTCCATCGCGCTATTGCTGAAGTTGCTGAACAGCGCGGCGAACTGCGGCGCCCCGCGTAGGTCGCTGCGGGTCTTGTAGATTTCCCCGTTGGCTTTGACGAGCGCCAAACCTTGGACCAACTTAATGCTCTGGGCAATCGCCTCGCGGGCGTCCTTGGGTAACAGCCGCGCCAGGATGTCTTCCTTGTCGTCGCCCGCCGTGGCCTTCAAAGTCAGCTTGTCGTAGTTGACTTGCAGCAGGGCGACGGCCGCGGGTTCGGTGCCGGCCAGCACCGTTTCGGTCGCCTTGATTTCTGTTTCCAAGAGAACCCGCTCGTTCTTCTCCGCCCCTTCGCCGACTTCAAACTCGTCCAGGTCGCTGCTGGTCGTCAGCGTGACGGCCCGCTTGCTGCCGCGTTTATAACGGACGAGCAAATCGACCTCGTCGAGGTCCACCGGCGGGCCGTTCAACTTCACGTTGCCGCCGGGCATCCAATACTTCGGCACGATGCCGTTGCTGTAGTACGGCTGCGCCCAGTACGCACGCCCAGATTGCTGGTCGGGGTAGACGATCTCGCCCGTCGCAACTTGCTTGTCCTTGGTGTACTTGTACTCCAGTTTCACTTCTTGGAAGTCGCTGTCGGCGGGTTCCATGCCGGTGCGTTCCGCGCCGGGTGCTCGCTTCTTGGTCGAAGGGTCACCGACCCAAACGCCGATGCCGACTTCTTTCATCCGTTGGAACGGGTCCAACACCGTCGCCGAGACCGGAATCCGAATCTTGCCACCCTTGCGGTAGGCTTGGCCGTACTCGATTTCCGACACCCGCCCGGCCATTAAGCCGGAAACGTATTCGGTCGGCACGCCGTAACAGATTGAAGCGGCGAAGACCGCGTTCGATGGACCACGCACCAGCACTGCCACCACGTTGCCATCGTAGTCAATGATCGGACCACCGGAGTTGCCTGGCCCGGCACCGCCCCGAATCTGCACGGAGTAGAGTTCACCATCATCGTTGATGCGGTTCGTGGAGAAGCTAGTCGTGTTGACCGTCGCTTGTGGGGCGCGCGTGCTGTTGCTCATCCGCGACATCAACCGACCGCCTGGGTAACCAATCACCACGAGCGGTTCGAGGTCGGTCAGTTCCCGAGACGGGCGAATCTTCAACGGGATCGGCAGGTTAGTCTCGTTGGTAATTTTCAGCACCGCGAGGTCGGCTTCCCGGTCTACCGCAAGAATTTCGATGCGGGCGTGCGGGATGATCCGTTCTTGGTTGGTGCCCGGATTGATGTAAATCGTCAGCTTCTTCGGTTTCTGGCTACCGGGGTTTTTCATGCTCAGCACGTGGGCGTTGGTGAAGACGAGGTTGTCTTCCATCCCGAACCACCCGCTACCGGACGCTTTCACGCTGGCCGTCTCGCACTCAATAAAAACGGCCGCCGTCTTCGCGCGGGTCAGAGCCAGTTGGTCCGGCGTGTTGCGATTGCCCTGCGGTGCTTTGGCAGCCGGTTTGTCGCCATCGGGCGTCTTGAGCGGTTGCAGCGGCGTGGGCAGCAGGGCTGGTTTTTTGCCGTTGTCATCCTTCGGGCCATCCGGTTCCGGTGTTTCGGCAGGGGTGGTTTTGTTAGTGTCGGTGAGTGCCTTGGCGTCATTTCCCGTTTGCTTGATTGGGGCAGAAACCGTCGTGCCGTCGCCGACAATTGGGCCGGCTCCATTCGGGCTTGGTTGGTTATTTAAGGCCACCGGATTTTCGGCCGTCGGATCCGCTTTGCGGTCCAATTGCCCAAAGATAACCAGCGCAGCCATGCCACCGCCGCCCAAGAGAAGTAAACCCAGCAAGCCACCCGCGATGAGTGGCAGCGGCGACTTTTTCTTCACCGGCTGTTCACGCCCAGATCGGTTGCGAGACGTTGAATCGTCGAACTCGTCGTCATTAACACGAGCCGTCGCGCGCGCCGACTTCGCGGGAATAGCTTTGGCCACGGTAGGCTTGCCTGCTGTTGGTTTCGCAACACCCGCTGCGGTCACCGACATCATCTCGCCGCATTTTTTGCAGCGAATGGTTTTGCCAATCAGGTCGTCCGAGACCGGGTAGACCGTATCGCAACCCGGACAGGTCATCTCAATAGCCATAACGCAAAACTCCAATCGGGAGCGGGAAAAATGACGGGGGGTCGAACACCGTGAATGTGCTACCTATCCTACTCAGCTACGACGGGAAACGCATTAGGAAAGTTGCTCGTCTGACGGACGGGCGTAGCTAAAAGCTCTGGCTCTCTGTCTACAACGGGGTTTTCGGCCCTGAAGGGGTCGTTCTATCAGCCTAGGGCCATGCCCTGGGAACGACGGAAGGGACGACGATGCGTGTAGCCATCGTCGGGATGGAACGGTCGAGACAGGTCGAAAACCCTGATCGTTGCCCGGCCCCCAGGGCATGGCCCTGGGCTGATAGCACGTCCCTTTCAGGGCCGAAGAGCAAGAGAATTCAGCCGATGGAATCACGGTCCGGGCGGGATTGGTTTCGCCGAATTTGTGCCGGGCAACTCTAACCGGAAGCACGCACCCGTTCCGCCGTCGGCGGGGCGGTATGTGAGCTTGCCGCCGAGTAGTTCCGCCCAATGTTGCGCGAGGGCCAGGCCAAGCCCGGCGCCCCCGGCGGTGGTGTCCGCGATTTCGCCACGGCGGAAGGGGCGGAAGATCAGGGCGCGTTCGCGGGTGGCGACGCCGGGGCCACGGTCTTCCACTTCAAAAATGACCCGACCGCGTTTCCCCGGTTTCGCCCACAGCCAGATGCGGTTGTCGGCGGCATCGCGGCTGTACTTGCGGGCGTTGTCAATCAAGTTGCCGAGGATTTGCGTCGCCATGCGGGCGTCCGTCGTGACCGTTTGCGTGACCGGCACGGTCGAAAGCACCACGAGGTCTTTGCCTTCGGCCAAGCACCGATGGCCCCAGATTTGGCGAATTTGATCCAGCAGTTCGCTGACGTTGGTCGGTTGCAGGGTGGCTTGTACGCTGCGTTTTTCCAAGCGGGCGAAGTCGAGTACGTTTTCGATCAGCCGGTTCAATCGCTCGGATTGATCGGACAAGGTGTGCAGGTATTCTTTCTGCTGGTCCGGGTCTTCGATCATGCCACTGGTGAGCAAGTCGAGGTACAGCCGCAACGACGTGAGAGGCGTGCGAAGTTCATGCGTCACCGCTGAGACGAAGCGGATACGGCGTTCGGACAGATCAAGCAAGGCATGTCCGCCGAAGCCCACGGCTAACAGTGCGATGATCGATGCCACCCACGCGAGGATCAACCCGAGTCGCAACGGCGTGACACCGGCGGCAGGTAACTCGGGGGGCGTGCCAGGGTCCAGTTGCACCGGCAACGCGGTCATCGCCCGTTCCGGGCTAAGGTCGCTGGGGGTGCGAATCGGTGACACGGTTGCCGCCGGGAACAGGTCCGCGACTTGCTCCGTCAGCGTCTGCTGCACTTTCGCCCAGTCCAACAACACGCCTTGATAGACCGTCTTGTTTTCCAGCCGTGCGGCCCGGACGAGGACCAGGATTTCCGAACCGTCGTCTGCCGTCAGCCATTCCGGGCGAAGCGGGCCGACGTGAACCGCAACGGGTTGAACCGTCGGTGCGGCCTTCTTCGACCCCCGCGCCGAGGGACCGAGTTCGTCGATCAACATTTTGCCGAGGGTTTCCTTCGCCACGTCACCATCGCGGAGTTGGTCTTTGGGACCGGGGGGGAGTGCTTTCCCTTTCTCGAATTTGTTAAGCGCCATCTCTTTGCGACCTTCTTCCGCCCCTCCTAGCGGTCCACCAAAGCCGCCGCCCCCGCCCGATACTCCACCGCCGAATCCGCCCGGTCCGGACGGTGCGGGAGGCGGAGTTAGCGCGTCCGATACTTTCTTTGCTTCAAGCCCCTTCATCTCGGGATTGTTCTTCATCGCCTCCGGTTGTGCCGCCGGTTTTGCGGGGGTCGGATTCGCTTTGCGATCAGTTGTATCTTCCGCTTTTTCGTTCGTCAGCGACATCGGCGGTCCACCGGCTTGTCCGTTTTTTGATTGCGATAGCTCGAACCCGCCCGTGCGATCCAGGTTTTGTTTAGTGGCCCGTTGGCGGGCTTGGTATTCGTCATTCGCCGGATCAATTCCGTTGCGGAGAACACCCCGGCCCGGCGGGTTGGCCGTTGTCCCCATCGCTTGAGCGGCGACCTGGGCGGGTGGGCTGGGTTGGTTACTGGCATCGTTGAACATAGCCCGATTTGAAACGGTATTTCCGGCTCCTTCACCAGGGGTTGCGAGGGTGTTACTCGTCACGACGGTTGTGTTGGATCGGCCAAAACTAGCTGGGGTGTTGCCGGCATGGGCAACCTCCCGACCCGAGAGCAGCGCGAGGAGATTGTTGCCCGCACCCGGTCCGCGTGACTGCCCCGGCTCTGGTTCGCCGACCGACAGCCCCGGTCGTTTCGGCATCGACGCATCATTCGTCAGCGGTACCGGGACGATGAAAAAACTCTCGTCTGAAACCGCCCGATCCCGGTCCGCCAGGGTCCGCAGCACTACCTCCGCCGGGAACTTCGCCCGCAGTTGTTGAAGCAGTTGCTCGCGTTCGGGCGTGATGTTCAACAACGACAGGAAGTTCGGCCCGCCACGTAACCGCTCCGCGACATCGGCGGGTAGCACTTGCGGCGAGTCCCAGCCGGTCTCCGGGTCGATTTGAAAATGCAGAGGCATCCAGTTCGGTAGCTCGGCGGAGAGCAACGGCGACGGCAACCGCAGCGAGAAATTGTTGGTCAGTTCTTGCACTGATTCGACGGCGGGGTACGCGGTGTGGAGGGCCGTGTAGTGGGCGAACGGCCGGTTGTTTTCCAAGCCCACCGTCGGCAGCATCAGGCCGTCAAGTCGCCACAACGCCAGCCGTTCCTTGTTCGCCCGCTCGGCGGCAGCTTGAGCTTCAAACTGCGAATCTTCGACGTTCAGTGCCGCGACCGTGACCCAACCCAAGCCGCCGACGACGAGCGTGGCGACGAACAGAAACGCACAAAAAGCACCCACCGGGCCGAATAACCGACGCGACAAATTCACGGCG
>JAYSXU010000708.1:0-9422 GCA_043716965.1 Fimbriiglobus sp. | reverse complement strand
TGTTAACGACGAAGATCAACCCGCCGATGATCGAGAAGTACAGCAACCCCCGGACGGTGAAGAACACCGGGTTCAGGAAGTCGTGAATCTTGTGGTGGTTCTCTTCGATCGCTTCCGGTCGCAAGCCTTTCTCGACGGCAATTTCGGCGACGTCTTGCTTGACCTTGTTGTCGGTCATCTTCTTCACGGCCGCCTGGAAAGCCGGGTCGTTGTTCATTTCGCCCGTCGGCGTGACCCAACTCTGGTCGGACCACCAAAACGGCGATTGCTTACCGTCGGCGATGAACACGCTCGCTGCAACCGGGATGAACAATACCGCAATGACCGGCATTGTACGGGTGGCCGCGTGGAAGCACCGGCGAAGGACGATGCCCCAACTCGCGCTCGTGAGAAACGCGATCAAGCTCATCGACACCGCCCCGAACGGCAAGCTCGCCCAGAAGACGAAGCCGACGGTGTACGACATGAAGATGTCGCGGAGTCCGTACCCGTCGGAGGTCGAGATGTTCAAGTACGCGAGGACGATGAACGCGACGGACCCGATGACGAGTGCGGCCAGGGCCGCCGTGCGGACCGGGCTGACGTCAATCGCCGGGATCGCCAACGGTGCGGCTAGGTGTTCGTGGTGGTCAGAGTGGCTTGTGGCCATTATTTCGGTCCCCCCACCTTAGAAAGTTCGGTCTTGGTGTTGTCCGGCAGGTCGGCGGCCGGCGCGCTTTGGCTGTACTGCAGGGCACGTACGTAAGCGATCACACGCCAGCGGTCGGCGGGATTTGGCAACTGGGTGTCGTGGGACGCCATGCCGCCGTAGCCCCAACTAATCACTTGATAGATGTAGCCGACCGGGACATCTTTCAACGCGATCTTGATCCCGTATCGGTCGAACCCACGGGAGTAACCGAGCGGCAAATCTTTCTTCGCTTCGCCGGTGAAGTGGCCCGCGTCCGATTCCTTCCCGGTTGCGTCCAGGTGGTACGACGGCGGCTTCAAGAAACCGCGTTCGACGATTTTGCCGTTACCGTACCCGGCGGCCCCGTGACACAACGCACAGTTGGTGTTGAACTTCACTTGGCCGACTTTGAGGTCTTCGACTGTCATCTCGAACGGGAACTCTTTGACGAAGTTGTTCGGGTCAGTCGGCGCCCCGGCCGTCGGGGCGGTGTTACCAGTTGGGTCCACGGCGGCTTTCCAATCTGCCGAGACTTTGGGTGTCTTACCCGCAACGGTCAACCACGTCACAAGTGGATCATCCGCCAACGGCTGGTTGCGGTGAATCACGCCTTTTTCAAGCGGTCGCACCGATTGTTTGTAGGCAAACATCTCGTGCTGTTCGTAAGGGCGTGGGGCAGGCTGTTCGGCCATCTTTTGCTGGCAACCGACCGAAGCGGTCAGTAGCAAAAGACAAGGACTCATCCCGATCAGAACTTTGCTTAATTTTATCATTCTGGCACCTCCGCGATGCTGACGGGGTTCAGCGTCGTGAGAAAAGCCTTGGTGGACTTCTCATCGTAGTTCGGGTCAATCGCTTCAATCACCAAGAAGAAGCGGTCACGGCTCGCACGGGCAAATTGTGGCACGTTGAACACCGGGTGGTACGGTTGTGGAAGGCCGCAGAGTGCGAACAGCCCGATCGTGCCGGTCAAACTCGCGCTCAGTACGAGCAGTTCCCACGTGATCGGGGCGAACTGCGGCCAGGAGAAAAACGGCTTGCCGCCGACGTTCAGCGGGTAGTCGATGCCGTTCAGGTAGAACTGCATCAAGAACCCGACCGTCGCGCCGCACAGCCCGCCGATGAACATGATCGCGCCGATCTCCGATCGCGGGAACCCCAGGGCGTCGGCAACTTCCCCGACCGGGTACGGCGAGTAGCCGTCCATGCGGGTGTAGCCAGCCCCGGCGGCTTCTCGGGTCGCGTGGATCAAGCCGTCGGCGGTCTCAAACTCGGCCATGAGACCGTAGATCGCTGGCTCATCAATGTCGTCGTCGTGGTGGGTTTCACTCACTTGGCGTTCTCCATGACGGCGTGCCCGTCGCGGCCACCTTGAACGTGTGGCAACAATTCACGCATTTCCGTGATCGAAATCATTGGCAGGAACCGGACGAACAGCGCGAAGCAGGTAATGAAAAACCCAATGGTTCCGCCGAACAACATGTAGTCCCATTCCGTCGGGGCGTACCGGCCCCAGCTTGAGGGCAACTGGTCCCGGCTAAGCGTTATCACGATCACGTACCGCTCGAACCACATGCCAATGTGGACCGAGAACGCGATCAAGAACAACGCCAGTTGGTGGGTACGAACCGACCGAATCCACAGGAACTGCGGGATAATCATGTTGGTCAAAATCAGCAGCCAGTAGGCCCACCAGTACGGACCGTACCAAATCCGCTGCATGGTGGTTTCCCACTCATAAATCGAGTGACTGTACCAGCCCATCCACAGTTCGCAGAAGTAGCCATAGTTCACGAGCAAGCCCGTTCCGAGCATCACTTTCGCACAAAATTCCATGTGCTTGTCGGTGATGAGGTCGTTCATGCCGTAGTAGTATCGCAACGGCACCGCAAGCCAGATCACCATTGCAAACCCGGCGAAAATGGCCCCAGCGACGAAGAACGGCGGGAAGATCGTTGCGTGCCAGAGCGGCACAATCGACACCGCAAAGTCGAACGACACGATGGTATGCACGCTGAACACCAGTGGCGTACCGAGGCCAGCCAGCAACAGGTACAGTTTCTCATACCGCCGCCAGTGAATCGCGGACCCGCGCCAGCCCATCGACAACAAGCCGTAAATCGACCGCTGTAACCGATTCTTGGCCACGTCCCGCAATGCGGCAAAGTCGGGGATTAACCCGAGGTACCAGAACACGGCGGACACCGTGAAGTAGGTCGTCACCGCGAACACGTCCCAACAGAGTGGGCTACGGAACTGCGGCCACGCGGCGAAGTTCACCGGCACCGGGTAAAGCCAATAGAAGAGCCACGGGCGACCCATGTGAACGAGTGGAAAGACGCCTGCACAGGACACCGCGAAAATAGTCATCGCTTCGGCGAAACGGTTCAGCGACGTTCGCCACTTTTGGTGCATCAACAGGAGAATCGCAGAGATTAGCGTTCCGGCGTGGCCGATGCCGATCCACCAGACGAAGTTGACAATCGCCAACCCCCACGCAACGGGCTGGTTAATCCCCCAGATCCCGGTCCCCGTGTAAAACAGGTAGCCGATTCCGATAACCATCCCCTGCATCATCGTGAAGCCGATGACCAACCAGAGCCACCACCCCCTGGGCGTGACAATCTCCCCGGTCACCACGTCGGAGATTTTGTCCCCGATCGTGGCTAAGTTATGGTTGCCACCAATCAGCAACTCGTCGTGCGGAGGGTGTTGAACGGTATCGCTGTAGGTCTTGACACCAAGTGTCGGTTCAATAACGGTCGCCATGACGTTAGGCCCCCTTCGGCATAGCCGGGTTCGGGTTGCGGATGGCGGCCAAGTAGCTGGTCCGCGGCGAGGTGTTGAGTTCAGCTAACAAACCGTAATTATGGTCTTCGGCCTTGGCACGAAGCACGGCGCTATCGAGGTCGTTGATGTCGCCGAAGGTGATCGCACCGGTCGGGCAGGCGGCTTGGCAGGCGGTTACGATTTCGCCGTCCATGATCTTGGGACGGCCACCCGCATCGACCTTGCCGGCGGCTCTCCGCTTGTCGAACTCGCGTTCCGTTTCAATCTCCGCACCCCGGATCCGTTGCACACAGTAGGTACACTTCTCCATCACGCCCCGCGTCCGAACCGTAACGTCGGGGTTGTTCATCAACTTCAGGCTGTCGGTCGTGTAGTCGGAGTACTGAATGAAGTTGAACCGGCGGACTTTGTACGGGCAGTTGTTCGAGCAGTACCGCGTCCCGACGCAGCGGTTGTACGCCATGTCGTTGAGGCCGTCCGCGCTGTGAACCGTTGCACCGACCGGGCAAACCACTTCGCACGGTGCCTTTTCGCACTGCTGGCAAACGACGGGTTGGAAGTGGGTCCGAATCCGGTTCGAGTCCTTGATTCGCTCGGCCCGGTCCCTTGGCCCGACATCTTTGGAACCCAGCTCGTCGTCCATCGCCCGATCGCCGGGGATCGAGAAGTAGCGGTCAATGCGAATCCAGTGCATCGCCCGGCCACGAGTCACGGTGTCTTTGCCCACGACTGGGATGTTGTTTTCGGAAACACAAGCCGCCACGCACGCGGTGCAACCTGTGCAGGCCCCGAGGTCGATGGCCATGCCCCACCGGCGATACGTCTTGCTCGCCTCTTCACCATTCACAGGCTGGGGATTCTTGGGATACAGACTTAGCGGAATGATCCGTTTGTCGTGTACGCTGCTGTGCTTGTGTTCGCCGTGATCGGTGGCGTAAGGGTGTTTCTTGCCGAGGCGTTCAAAGTCTTCCGGCGTGCCCGGCGTCAAGGCTCGCAGTTCTTTGTACTCGGCGGCGGATGCCGCTGGCACCTGGGCGAACTCGTGGTCGTTCTTGAACTCGGCAACCGTCGCGTGGCGAACCGGGCGTCGGCTCTCCATCGCGTGCTGGCCCTGCGTGCAGGCCAGAAAGTGCTTCTCGCCGGTCTTCGTGACTTCGGCGCCGCTGTTCGACCAGAAGCCGGTTGTGGTGCGAAGCTGGTACGTATCGAAGGTCTTTTCCGCACTCCCGACCTTGCCGACACGCCGGCGTCCGAACCCCAAGTGCAACGTAATCACGTCGTCGGCGTGGCCGGGAAGGATGAACACGGGAATGGCCAATTTCCGCCCGTCCACCGTGAGCGTCACCCCGTCGCCGATCGAACGCCCCTGTTCGCCGCCGGTCCAGCCGAAGCCGATCGTGCAGTCGAGCTTGGCGGCGGTCGCGGGGCTGACGATCGCCGCGTTACCCCAGGTCAACTTGGTAATCGGCTTGGGCAACTCTTGCAGCCAGCCGTTGTTGGCGAAGCGACCGTCGTAGATCGTCGGGTCGGCCCGGAACTGAACTTCGAGACCGCCCTTACTGGGTGGCGTGGCGAAATTCTTGTCGGCCAAGGCATCGAGTTTGACGGCGGCGACGGTAACGGGTTGGAATGCGGTCCCGGCAATCACGCCGTCCCGCAGTGCCGACTGCCACCACACATCAAAGTCGCCACTGTTGACCTTGATGTCGAAGTGTTTCTTCCAGGTAGACAACACCACTTCGAGCGGGTCGTTCACGCCTTGCTCGAGCAACATGGCAAACAGTTCGATCAACGATTTGCCGGCGTGAAGCGGCGCGATCAGCGGTTGTTGAATACTGACCGTGCCATCGTAAGCGCGAACGTCACCCCACGTTTCGAGGAAGTTCGCGGCGTTGATGTGCCAAGTGCATTGGCCTTCGATGACGGTTTCGTTGACCTGTTCGCCGAAGTGAACCTTGGTCCCCTTCATCGCCGCGAGGTGGTTGGCAAGTTCCAGGTCAGCCGGGGTGTCGTAGGCCGGGTTCCCGCCCAACAGGAACAACACTTCGACCTTGTTGGCTTTGATGTCTTCGGAAAGCTGCTTCATATCCGCGAGTTGGTCGGACGGCCTGACTTCAAGCGGTTCCGTAAAGACCACCGTGCTACCAAACGCGCCGAGCTTTTCGTTGATGGCATGGGCCAACAGGTGAACCGCTGCTGGCTGTTGATCGCCGACCACGACCACTGAGGCGCCCTTGGCGGCGAGCAGATCATCCGCAAGCGGGGCAATCCACCTTTCAGCCGGGTCGGACAACTTCGGTGCAACCACGCCGACGACGCCGAGCTTGGCGGCGAGTGCCTTCGTGAAGTCTTCGATCTGGCTTGGCTTCAACGTCAATCGGTGGTCGGCGACCGCGCCGGTGTTCGTTACCATCGACTCGACCGCATAGAGGCGGTTCATCTTGTCGATGGAAATACCTTCGCCCCGCTTGATTGACTCTTTGACTTCCCGAACCTTGCGACCTGCCATGAACTCCCGAGCGTACCGGGCCGATCCGGGGCCAGCGGCAGAGAGGAAGTCGGCGTCAATTGCCAAGGCCACTTTCGCCTTGGCGAAGTTGTACGTCGTGTTCACGTACTTGCCGAACGCCGCCAACCCGGCTTTGCGGGGGTTGTCGCGGCTGATCGTGTCGTACTGAACCCACTTCGCCTTCGGGAACCGCTTCAAGAACTCGTCAATTTGGGCAATCAGCGTCGGCGACGTGACCGTCTCCGTGAGGAACCGTACCCCTTCGCCTTGCTTCGCTTTTTGCTTTTCGAGATCGTTCTTAATCGCGGGCAAGAACTGCTCGAACCCGGCTTGTTGCCCGCCCTTCAGCACCGACTTGGAGCGATCGGGGTCGTAAAGATTCAGGATGGAAGCTTGGGCGTAAATGTCCGTGCCGCCCAGCGATCCGGGGTGGTTCGGGTTGCCTTCGATCTTGATCGGGCGGCCTTCGACTTGCTTGACAAGCAGGCCGAGTCCGACGCCGGCGTTCTGGGTAATGACAGTCGTGAAGAACAGCGGCACGCCGGGTAGCATTTGCTCCGGTTGCCTGACGTGTGGTACCACTTTGTGCGCCGATGCGGGCTTGAGCGACGGGTTACAGCCCACCGCGCCGGCCAACGCCACAGACGCGCCCATCACCGTCAAGAACTGTCGGCGGCTGACGGGATCGAGCCACTCCGAGGCGTCCTCCGGGAACTCGTTCTTCATCATCGTTTCAAACTGGGTGGAGTCCATCCACTGTTCAATGGACTGCCAGTATTCCGGCTCTGACCTAGCAGGCACTGGGCGGGACGCGGCTGTCTGGCTCGCGTCTTGCTTCAGTTCGGGTGGCATTCGTCTATCCTCAAGTCCGGCAGGTGTATAGCAACCAGTGGATAGTGGTCAGTGGATGGTGGATAGTAAAACCGAAGTCTTCTTAACTAACCACTAACCCCTGTCCACTCACCACTACTTAACGGTGGCACATCGAGCAGTTCGTCAACACGAAGTGGTCGCGTACTTGGTACTTCTCTTTGAGTTGCTTCCCGAGCGTAGTCTGGTCATACGGCATTTGCGTGTCCGGATTGATGAGGTCTTCCGCTTTGAACGTCATGTTGGTGACCTCGTCCTTGGGCCGCAGGTTCTTCTCCGGGTTGCGGTGGCAGTCGAGGCACCACTCCATCAGCAGCGTTTTGCTCTGGAAAACCAAGTTCATCTGATCAATTTGCCCGTGGCACGACACGCACCCGATGCCCTTGCCGACGTGGATCGAGTGGTTGAAGTAGGTGTAGTGCGGGACGTTGTGAACCTTGTTCCACGTGATCGGCTTGTCCTTGGAATAACTTTCGCGGAGCGGCCCGAGGAGGTCCGCCGATTGCCACATCTGTTGGTGACAGTTCATACAGGTTTTCGAGGGCGGGAACCCGGCGGACGCCGATTGATCGACCGAGGTATGGCAGTACTTGCAATCAATCCCGAGTTGCGAAACGTGGTGCTTGTGGCTAAACGGGATCGGCTGTTCGACCACTTCCCGCGCCCCGGTCGTGTAGTCCGAGCGATAGAACGCCGCACCGCCGGCCGCACCGCCGGCCATCAGGAACGGGACCGCCAGCAAGGACAGCCGGGCGACAATGTTCATGCTCTTCGGAAAAACTTGGGGCATTGCTGCCTCCTGGATTCAAACGCCCACAATCGGGCGGGTCGTCGTTTGTTCAGAAAATTACGGCAACATCAATTACGGCAACATCAATTACGGCAACATTTGTTATGGCAGCATGGTGGGCACAATGCCATCAAACGCCAGTTGAAAGAATCGGTAGACCGTGAAGGCCGCCCCGGCACCGCAAGCGCCGAAGAAAATGCCCCACCACGCCAGATGCTCACCTTCTCGACCCGCTCGAATGCCGAGCAGTACGGAGATTACCCCCAGCGCGATCGCAATGTTGGCGATCAAGAAACCAAACGGATACATCCAGAACGTCGCAAAGCCCCACAGCCCGAGACACAAGGACGCCGTTGCCATGCCACGCTGCGTGGTGGACCCGCTATGGATCGGGTGAATGACTGTCGGGGGAGTTTCCGTCATCTTGCTCCGCCTCATCATGAGTAGGTTCAGTCGCGTGCGAGACAGTGTTCTAGCAATTCCGCACGATCCGGAAACCATCTCGTTGCATTTTTCGAGCCACTGATGCAATCCTGTAACCGCGAGACCCAACAACCCGTTAACTCGCCTAAATCGCTAGCAATCGCGGGGTTAGCGATTCCCAGAAGCAAGAATAGGAGCGGTCGATGTGTCTCAGTTTTGGGAGCGTCACACGCCATAAAGCCCACGTGAATGCCCACGAATGATCATTCGTGGGCTTTCGGGGTTTACCCAGAATTCCCGTAGGAATCCGCTGCCTGCGGGAACATACTGGTGAAGAGGTACCTGAGTCGTCATGAACCATCGGTTGTTCAAAACGCTGCTGCAACACGTGACGGCGCTGACGGCGGACCCTGCGGACGGCGTTGCGGACGCGGTGTTGTTGCAACGCTTCATCCAAACCAATGACGAACTGGCTTTCTCCGAGTTGGTACGACGGCACGGGCCGATGGTGTGGGCGGTTTGTCGGCACCTGTTACCAAACCACGCTGATGCGGAGGATGCGTTTCAGGCGACATTCTTGGCACTGGTCCGGGCCGCGAAATCGGTGCGCGCTACTGATGGATTGGGTGGTTTTTTGCACGGCGTTGCGGTGAAGGTGGCGGCAAAAATCAAACGCGGAGCGGTGCGGCGGAAGCAACGGGAACAACAAACCGCGACCCCGGAGACCGATCAACCAGTACCCGATGCTGCGTGGGACGAACTGTTTGTTGCGGTCCACGAGGAAGTGCAACAACTCCCGACCAGTTTGCGAACGGCGTTCGTGCTGTGTGAATTGCAAGGCATCCGCCAACCGGATGCCGCGAAACAACTCGGCTGGAAGCTCGGAACGCTTTCCGGACGGTTGACGAAAGCCCGCCAACGACTTCTGCAACAACTCGCCAAACGCGGCATCGCACCCGCCGTCACGGCCAGTCTGTTGACCATCGGTGCAACCACCAGTTCGGCCACCGTGCCGATGCGATTGCTCGAAACGATTCAAACTTTCCCCAGTGCCGCGACGGACACTTTGCCCGCCCTGTTGCTGGAACTTTCCCAAGAGGTGATTCCGATGGCGATGCGAAAACTCAAACTGATCGCGCTAGCCACGCTAACCGCCGGCAGCTTCGGCGCAATCTCCAGTGCCTGGATTTATCCGGAAGCAATTGCCCAAGTCCTTCCGGGCAGCGGCCCGCCCAATGCTCGCCCGGCAGGAGGGCGACTTGGTGCAAGTCCGGTGTTCAACGGCGTTGCGGAAGGTGGTAGCGGCGAAGGTGGCCCTGCTGGCAACCCCTATGCGCCAGTGGTTGCGGCAGGCTCAGAAGCACCGGCAC
>JAYSXU010000707.1:0-3154 GCA_043716965.1 Fimbriiglobus sp. | reverse complement strand
CCGAACTGCGCGGCCCGTCTTGGCCATTCTTCTTGACTTGGAACGCAAAGGAAGGCTCGAACGACAGCCGTTGGACCACGGCCCCGGACGACGGGTCGATGAGCAGGACGTTGCACGTGACGAAAGCCTGCGCCTTGCTTTGGCCGACCGCGATCCACTTGCCCGCCGGGTGGTACGCTAGCGTCGAAATATCAATGTCGCTCAACAACTCGCGCGGTTCAGCAAGATCGACGCCGACGAGACAATTGGCCGCCTCGGTGCGGAGTTCGGCGCGACGCGCCGTTGGTGGTAAGCCGTCGCCCACCAGTCGCCGAATCCCGTTCAGCCCCGTCTTGGTCCACCCGAGCCGGTTTTGGCGTGGACGGTCACGGAGTTCGGTGAGCAGCCGATAATAGGCTTGCGTCGCTGCCAAATCTTGGGCACTGCGACGGTCCGCATCGGCGGCCGCCGCCTTCCCGTCGGCTTCACCAACCCGGTTACTGAACCAGAAGCCCAGACCAATTAAGCAAACCGTTGCGAGCGCGATGACGGTATTGAGTGCCGCCAGGGTTTTGTTCCGACGAGACCATTTCCACAGCCGCTCCGGTAGCCACGCGGCGCGCACGCTAACCGGCTCTTGGTTCAGGAAGTGATTGAGATCGTCCGCCAGTGCCGCCGCCGTTGCGTAGCGATGCTTCGGGTCTTTTTCCAGACACTTCAGGCAGATCAGTTCGAGGTCGCGCGGAACGGCGGGTTGCAGGATGCGGGGCGGGATGGGGGGGTCGCATTCGATTTGCCGGAACACCACGAGAGCTTGTTGAACCCGCGGGTGGTCGGCGGACGCCGTGAACGGCCGCGTGCCGGTGAGGCACTCGTACAAAATGACGCCGAGCGCCCAGACATCGGCCGGCGCCCCCGCATACTTCGCCCGCCCGCAGGCTTGCTCCGGGGCCATGTATTCCGGGGTGCCGATGATCGCGCCGCTGATCGTCCGCTCAAAGCTCTGCATCCGCCGGGCGAGGCCGAAGTCGGTGATTTTCGGTTCACCCAGGGAGTCGAACAGAATGTTGTGCGGCTTCAGGTCGCGGTGAACGATGCCGAGCGCGTGGGCGGCTTGCACGCCCTGCGCGATTTTCGCCACGAGTATTGCCGCGTCGATGGGATCGAACCGCCCGGTCTCTTTGAGCTGCCCGGCGAGCGCCCCCCCGGAAAGGTACTCCATCACCAGATACGGGCTCCGTTGGTGCTCGCCGTAGTCGTGGACGCGGACGACGTTGGGGTGGTCGATCGCCGCGACGGCCTCGGCTTCCTCAACGAACCGCGACAGTTCGGCGGGGCTGGCGATGTCGGCATCTTTGACCGCCTTCATCGCCACGATCCGGTTCAGCGCGGTTTGGCGGGCCTTGTAAACCACGCCCATGCCGCCCCGCCCGAGTTCCTCCAGGATTTCGTACCCCGGTGCAACAGGGGAGCGAACGGACCGCGCGGGATAGGCGGGCGTATCGAGGGTGTGTTTTTCTGCGTTCGCCCCTGGTACAGCCGCGACATCCACAACTGGTTTTGGATCGACCAGGGGTTCCGCAATTGTCGGTGGCTTTTCGGTCGGGCTGACGCCGTTCGGATGGTTCGGATGAACCAAGTCCTTCACGGTCTCCGACGCCGGAGTGGGTTCGACCGGAGACGACATCCGAGTTCCTCAGGTTGCCCGGAACGGTTGGACGAGATACCGCCTGGATCAAGTCAGGGTGACGTGCGAGTGCAGCTCGAAAACTAGCTATCACATCACCGTTCGTATCATAGCAGCAGAGACGCATTCCGCAAATGCCCCTGCAACACGCCGAAGGGCGGGTCAGTTTTCTGGCGTTGGGCGGTGTGATGTTTAGACTCAATGGACGGACCAGTCACACCCGCGACCGTGGGTCACACTCCAGGCTGGCTGGGGTGCCTATCCAATGCCGGACGGACTGGTCCGATGATTGCCACGCTACGTTCTGTTGGTCTGGACGTCCACAAAGCCGCCACCACGATCGCGGTGGCGGAGGGGTCCGGGCGCGATGCGGTCGTGTTCGGCAAACGGTCGAGCTGGCCCGGCGACATCCAGGCGGTGCTCGCCCAACTCCGCGGGCCGAGCCGGACTCGCTGTTGCGGCGAGGCGGGGCCACCGGGGTCTGTTCTGGTGCGGCATCTGCGAGCCGCCGGGAGGGCACCGAACGTTTTCGGACGATCGACGTGCGTTTTGTAGACCGAGGCAGCCCCCGACGGAACCGTGCGTTACGTGTCTCAACACGCGAATAACTGGCTGACTCACCGTCGTACAAAAAGGGGTTGGCGAACTGGTCCCACGTCCTGCGGAGGACGTGGCGACGCGATGTAGCATCGAAGCAAAATCCGAACCTCCCATGAGAGAAAAAATCTGCGCTGGGCTTGACAGGTCCGTCCATGACAGGTCGCGGTCGAGGGGGCTTTGCGACGAGGGCACCGACACTCGACTTCCACCGGATCAACGGCTGATTGATTCCCGTTCACTCTCGAATGTCGGGCCTCGCAAAGACTCGGCCACGACCTACAAATCCGTCATTTTCGCAGTTGCAGTTGTTGGACTTCTTTCCAGATGTCGCCGTAGGCTTCTTTATCGAACGGCGGGCAGCCGGTCGGGTACTGGCCGAGTGGGTGGTCTTTCGCACGCATGATGGCGGTGCAGTAACTGAAGGTGCGGCAGACTCGCTTGCGGTCGAGTTTGCCGTGGTCTTTCAGTTGCCGCACCCAATCGGGCTGGGCAAGTGATGCCCGACCGACACCGACGAACGTGATCCGACCATCGCGCACATTGGCGGCCCCGGCGTGAGGCATGAACTCTTGCAAATAACTGTAGCCCGTCCCGACAATCGGCAGTCCTGGGTTCGCGGCTTGGATCGCGCCGGCAATTTGAAAGTGTCGGTTCACACCGATGAGCGGGTGTTCCGGGGATTCGTAGCCATCCGGCGGCGGGTATTCAAACGGGCGGCCAAAGTGCGGTTGCGCGTAGGGGTTGCCGAGCGCGATGTTCACCATCTTCACGCCGAGTTTGTGCATCTGCTGTACCCAGCGAATCGGCTCTGCGGGGTCCGGCGTCAGCGGGTCAGAGGCCGACAGTCCCCAGCCGATTGGCGTCCCGGTGTAAGCATCTGGGGCGCCG
>JAYSXU010000706.1:0-3159 GCA_043716965.1 Fimbriiglobus sp. | reverse complement strand
ACACCGGCGGACTGACGTCGCGCCGTTCGCCGGGTTTCCTAGCGATTGTGGAACTTCCCGGCGCTTTTCGGAGTCATAAACAGTATTCGTCACGGCCCGTTCGGTATCCAGTTCGTAACGGCGCGCGGAATTTTTGCGATTCCCACTTGTACGAATCCGGACGCACAGGTTAAAGTTATACTGTATGGTTCTGCAGCGGTCCTGTCGCCAAAGTCGATTGACTATACTCTTGACCGTTGCTTGCCGTACAATGTCATAGTTGCCCATTTTATTAGGAGGCCGAATCATGGCTCGTACCCGGACCCGACTTGGGTTCACCCTTATCGAATTGTTGGTGGTGATTGCGATCATCGCCGTGTTAGTCGGGCTACTGCTCCCCGCCGTCCAAAAGGTCCGCGAATCGGCGGCACGCGCGAAGTGCCAAAACAACATGCGGCAACTCGGGTTGTCGATCATGAACTACGAAAGCGCGAATCAGCGATTGCCTGCAGGCGGTGTCGGATACGGCTGGGCGGGGTTTGTAGCGAATTACCCTGCAGCTGCGCCAACAACGCAAAACATGTCAGGTCTCGTTCTGCTCCTTTCCGGAATCGAGCAGACTGCGGTCGATCAGGTGCTCAACAAGAAGGCCGCGTACTGCGTCAATAGCACGAACGGTGTGGGTATCGCTCCTAATGACCCCGCTACCTTTGTTGGGTTGCAAACCGAAATTCCCACCTTTCGGTGCCCGTCAGATAACGGGGAGCCGTTGATTGCGGCTGGTGTCGGACCGAATAACTATGGTTCGTCCGCCTCGACGGGTGGCATTAAAACCAACTACGACTTTGTGACATCCGCGTTTGAAACTCTCCAATACGGTTACTGGACGGTGTTGCCAACACAGCCTGGAACGTTCTTCAATACCAGCCCGCTTCCTTTCACAAATTACGCCCTTGGCGGGAAAGCGCGATACCCGTTCGGGATGAATTCACGAACCCGCATTGACGATTTGAAAGATGGCACGTCCAACACCATGTTTCTTGCCGAAACCACGATGACTTCGAATTTGACACCACCTGCAGCACCAGCGCCGGCAATGTACCCGAGTGTTGCATCGGCGAGGAGTCTGCCTATCTCTTTACCGCCGTTCCTGGCATGGGGTTACCGTGGGCCATCGATGTATGGCATTGACCCGGCATTGGGAATCAATAGCTTCGTCGCCAAATCTGCCGGTGTGTTGAATTACGGCGGAACCGCAGGTAGCCTCCACTCGGGTGGAATCAACGTGACAATGGGGGATGGTTCTGTGCGGTTTGTCAGAGCAGATGTCGATCCTAATGTGTTGTTCGGAGCCTCAACGATCGCCGGTTCTGAAATCACCAACCTCGATCAGTAAGCGGTAACACGTTCTCGACACAAATCGGCGGGGCTGGCGTTCGCGCTGGCCCCGCTCTGCTTTTCGCGGCCACTTCGTTGTAAGATGCTCAACAACGTGGTCTGGGTTTTGGTATTCCCGGCGAACCGGCGACGTGAGTCGCCTGGGTGAAACCTTCCTGGCGATTGTGGAAGTCCACCCGGCAGCTTACGCAGCCGGTTCGCCTGACACAGCCAATCCGAGTGACTGATTTGGCCTGGAGTTTTGCTATGGCTGCGATGACGCTGACGGAAAAAATCCTCGCTCGGGCTTCGGGACGGGACCACGTGAACCCGGCGGACAACATCTGGGTGAACGTCGATGTGCTGATGACGCACGACGTGTGCGGGCCGGGGACGATTGGCATCTTCAAGAAGCACTTCGGCCAAGACGCCAAAGTCTGGGACCGCGAAAAAGTCGTGATCATCCCGGACCATTACATCTTCACCAAAGACGCGATGGCGAACCGCAACGTGGACGTGCTGCGGGCGTTTGCGAAAGAGCAAGACCTGCCGTACTTCTACGACGTGGGCACGTCCAGCTATAAGGGCGTGTGCCACATTGCGTTGCCGGAAGAAGGCCACACCCGACCCGGCGAAGTGCTACTGGGGACCGACAGCCACACTTGCACCGCCGGGGCGTTCGGGCAGTTTGCGACCGGCGTCGGCAACACGGACGCGGGCTTCGTCATGGGCACCGGCAAGACGTGGCTCAAAGTGCCGCCGACGATGCGGTTCGTGTTCCACGGCAAAATGCCGCCGTACATCATGGCCAAAGACTTGATTCTTGCTGTGATCGGGGACATCGGCGTCGATGGGGCAACGTACCGGACGATGGAATTCGACGGCGAGGGCGTCTTCGCGTTGAACATCGAAGAACGAATGACGTTGTGCAACATGGCCATCGAAGCGGGCGGCAAGAACGGGTGCATCGCCCCGGATCAGGTGACGCTGGATTACGTCAACGCACGCGGCAAGAAGAACGGCAGCAAGCCGTACACGCCGTTAAAAGGCGACACCGGCGCCAAGTTCCTGTTCGAGAAGGTGTACGACCTCTCGAAACTGCAACCCGTCATCGCCAAGCCGCACTCGCCGGACAACAAGGCGTTCGTCTCCGAAGTCCAGGGTACGAAACTGGATCGCGCTTACATCGGCAGTTGCACCGGCGGTAAGCTCACCGACTTCCGGGCCGCCGCAGGCATCTTGCAGGGCAAGTCGGTGAAGATCGACACGTTCGTGGTCCCGGCGACCACGGAAGTGGATCGCGGCCTCGACACCGAGATGATCGGCGGCAAGTCGCTGCGGAACATCTTCCTGAACGCCGGGGCCAAGATCGGCGAGGCGTCGTGTGCCGCCTGTCTCGGCGGGCCGTCGGACACCTTCGGTCGGCTCAACACGCCGATTTCCTGCATCAGCACGACCAACCGCAACTTCCCCGGTCGCATGGGCCACAAGGAAGCCCAGGTCTTCCTGGCATCGCCCCTAACCGTGGCCGCGTCTGCACTCACAGGGTTCATCCAAGACCCCCGGCACTTCATGGTTGCCACATGCCCCACGATCCTGCAGTAAGCCAGAAGTAGTACTCAGCTAACAATGACCAATAGATGCCCAAAACAACTGTGCGATCATTCTCAGAGAGACCCGTGACTTGGAAGCAATTGATGGAGTTGCTGAAGCAGAATGGGTCTGATTCTAGGCGAGCGAGAATGCGACGACCTACACTCGACCCGACACCTTGTCGAATCAGCAGTCGAGGCCCTTTGTACA
>JAYSXU010000705.1:0-3164 GCA_043716965.1 Fimbriiglobus sp. | reverse complement strand
ACTACCTCAGTCTGGCGATGTTCGCGGGGATGACAATTTGGCTCCGCTAGAACGAATCAAGGCCAAGCGGCGATGAACTCGAATCAACACGGCCTAGTCGATGAACAAGTCGTCAATTTTCGCACCGTCGTCGAAAGAAAATTCTGGATGATTGATCGCCCTGACGATGTCAAGCCGTTTCGTACCGATCGCTATGTCGCAATCCACGGCAAGGACTTGTGGCTATCGCGGATTTCAATCATTCAAAGCCAGTTTCCAGTCGAAAACGGCAAAGACTACTCCGTTGTCGTTCTCTCGCCTGACGAAAGTTGTGGCCTCTCAAGCGGTTCGTCCGGCGGGCGGCACTCGGTGCAGCGATATTACTCGGCTTGTGAACACCGTAAACAATAATCAGACGCGATCGACTCGTTCCCTGCTTGTTTGCAATTCTACAAGCCGCTGGAAATACTAGCTGTGCATGAAGTGAAAGAAGTGATGGAAGTGGCCGACGACGAGTACGAAGGCAAACCCACGCTCAGGGTTACGCTCAGAATGACCAACGGGGCCAAGTCAGTTACCTACCTTGAGCGGACAACGTATCAGCACATCTACACCGAATCCGACAAGATCTACGATTGGAATGCCCGAGGGCACGTGGACGGGAAAACGGCCGCACGGACCGAGTATCGGACCCACGACGGGCGGCTGTGGCCGACCCGCCACGAATGGTACTACTTCAAGTCAGACGGGAAAAAGCGAATGCTTTCCGAAAGCGTCTTCCTCGAATACGCCCCGCGCACGCCGACGGCGGACGAACTGGACATGGAGAAGCAGTTCGGTGTGAAGCTGGTTCCGCCCGAGCCGCGTCCGGACCCGGCGACTCTCAAGCCGCCTGAAGCACAACCAAAGCCCGCCACCCTGCCACCACCCGGCGATCACACCAGGATGTACAGTATCGCGTGCTTGGTGTTCGTCGCGGTCGTTGTCGCCGTTCTCTACCGATACAGCTAGCTGTTACGCGGCATGATGGTTTCCGTGCGTTACGAAAGAATTGCGTCAATGATTTGGCCTTCGCTCAACGTCAGTGGGCGGTCTAAGCGGTCGCGGAGTTCGGTGCGGGGATCGACCAACAGGGGATGATAAATCGTGGCGGCGAGGTCAACGGCTTCCCGCTGATCGTCCTTGTGGATGACGCCGCGTTCACGGCCCGCACCGTTAACAACTTCCTCTGGGTCACGTTCACTCGCGCCAATCCCGCCGCCGACATCCTCGGCCTTCATGCGATCACTCACCGCAAGCACTTCGGCTGTCGCGGTTCGCTCGTGATCGACGCCCGGCTCAAACCCCACATGGCCCCGCCACTCGTCGAAGACCCGACCGTCTCGAGACGGGTCGATGCGATGTGCGCCCGTGGCGGCGCGTTGCATGGCATTCTGTAGGAAGCTGGCTCGTTCCAACTCCCTGACACCATACGACCGATTCAATCCGCCCACTTTGCGTAGCTTCTCATTTTGCTTTCATCGGTGACTGCTGGATTCCTACACCACTTGCACTTAGAATCATCACTCCACCACTAGTTTCACATTTTCACGAGAGAATGCACCGTGTTCCGATTGCTAGCTTCGGTCCGCTGGCTCGCGTTGGGGCTGCTTGCAGCCGCTGTCATTGCGATCCCGTCCCCCGCACGGGCTGACAAGCCCCTGACTGAGGAGGACAAGAAAAAACAAGTTGAAGCGATTGAAAAGCAAATCCAGGACTTACAGAAGCAACTGGAAGCGACGAAAAAAGGTGAGACGCCGCCCGCCACGTCCACCGGGGTGCCGGAAGGCACCCTGCCGGAAAGCGTCGGCAAGCAGTACACGTGGCGGCAGATCGGCCCGGCGAACATGGCGGGGCGGGTCACCGCGATGGCCGTCGTGGAGTCCGAGCCAACGACTTACTACATCGCCACCGGCTCCGGCGGGCTGCTGAAGACCGTGAACAACGGCACCACGTTCGATGTCATTTTCGACAAGCAAAGCACGGTCTCGATTGGTGACGTTGCGATCGCACCGTCGAACCCGAACATTGTGTGGGTCGGCAGCGGTGAAGCGAACCCGCGAAACTCCGTCTCGTATGGTGACGGCATTTACAAGAGCACCGATGCGGGCAAGACCTTCGAGAACATGGGCCTGAACAAGACGTTCCAGATCGGCAAGATTCTGATTCACCCGAAGAACCCGGACATCGTCTACGCCGGTGCGATGGGACGGCTTTACGGGCCGAACGAAGATCGTGGGTTGTTCAAAACCACCGACGGCGGGAAGAATTGGACCAAGGTACTTTTCGTAGACGACAAGACCGGGGTGATTGATGCGCGGTTCGATCCGCAAGACCCGGAAACGCTGATCGTGGCGATGTGGGAACGCAAACGGGATGAGTTCGACGGCTTCTTCGGTGAAGCCCCGGTTCCCGACGCATACGGGCCGATCGTGACCCACGGCGCCGGTGGCGGTCTGTTCAAAAGCACCGACGGCGGCAAAAACTGGAAAAAGCTCAACGACGAGAAGCTGAAAAACGGCCTGCCCTACGGCAAGCTCGGTCGCATCGGGTTGGACTACTCACGGAAGACCAAGGGGCTGCTTGTGGCGATCATTGACACGGACAAAGTCGGCACCGGGATCACGTCGTTGGTGTACATGGGCATCGTCGGTGCGGACAACGAAGGCGGCGGGGCGAAGGTCAGTGAAGTGACCGAAGGCGGTCCTGCTGCGAAGGCCGGGTTGAAGCCAGGCGACATCGTGTTAAAAGCCGATGACACCAAGATCGAGCGGTACGACGACTTCGTCGATTACTTCGTGCAAAAGAACCCCGGCGACAAGATCAAAGTCACCATCAAACGGGGAGACAAAGAGGAAGTCCTGGAAGTGACCCTCGGCAAGCGCGATGCCCCCGCACCGGCAACAGGTGCTGGCGCGGGCGGCGGTCGTAAGGGCGGCGGCAAAGGCGGCAACACCACGGCAACCACAACCGGAAGTAGTACCACAACCGGCACGACAGGCAGCAGTACCACGAGCGGCAAAGAAGCCACGCCGGCCACGGTGCCGCCGATCGCGGGGATCATGCTGGAGAAAGGCGACACGTTGAGGATTGCCTCGGTGACAAAGGACGGCCCTGCCGAGAAAGCGGGCATTAAAGCGGGTGAC
>JAYSXU010000704.1:0-3166 GCA_043716965.1 Fimbriiglobus sp. | reverse complement strand
CAGAAACGGCGAAACCTCGTTGGTCCAACCGTTCGACGAGGGAAAAACCGCCCGCTGAACCGGCGACGATAGTCGCCTGGTTAAAACCGGCCACGGATAGGTGGGCGGGTTCCAACTATGCGACTACCGTCGCCGGTTCAGCGGGCGTGGTGGGGTCGCGGCGGAACGTCGTTGCCTGATCGGACCGACGAGGAAAAAAACGTCTTGCCGGAAGAAACCGTCCCCAGGCCCAGGTGGGAGGCGTTTCTTACAACAAGCTTTCTTGCCTTCCTTGTTGTAAGAAACCTCTTATACCCCACTGGAAGGGGTATTAATTACAACAAGCAACCATTTCCTTCTCGTCAAGAAGTCAACTTTCGCCAGAACCACAACAGGACCGCTTCTTCTCTCGTCAGAGCAACGCTTTCGCGGGGTTCGACACTTTCGTCGTCAACCGGTGACTTGCTTCGCCTAGAATGGATCGAACTTCCGCATTCATTCCGAATAGGGCGACCATGAGCAACGAGAACCGCCTCGGCGGGATTATTCACACGTACCAGAAGTACGACCCGGCGAACTTCCCGAGTCCGACGCAACCGCCGCCCGACCTCGTGTCACCGGCGTTTGAACACTACCTGGAATTCGGCAACCTCGACGACCTGACCGACGAGCAGTTGGCAAACGCCGTCCACATCGACCCGAGCCAGATCATGGGCTTGGGCGCCAGCGTGGGTGCCCTTCAGGAAATGCTCCGCGAGCGGAAGCGGAAGATTCTGGAGACCTACGAAACCAAGGCGGTGGCGGGAGAGGCGAAGGAAGCGTTCCAGAAGAAATCCGCCGACGTGAAGCCGCCGGACAAGCTAAAGAAGCGGTTCGACAGTGCGGTCAAGGAAGAACAACTCCACGACCTCGAAAACCTCTTCTACGAAGCCGGGAGCGACACGAACAACTTCGCGCGGGGTCTTGTGCAACTCGTGCAACGGCTCGGCGACAAGTACCAAATCGACGAGCTGGCCGGGAAGTACGACTTCACCGGGCGGCAGAAGATGGACATCCCGAAGGCGTTGGAGATTAAGGAAGAACTCGAACAGATCGACAAACTCCTGAAGCAACTCGAAGAGGCGAAAAAGAACGCCCAGATCGGCTTGGTGGACATGGAAGAACTGTCGAAGTTTGCCTCCGAAGCGGATATCGACGGGCTGAAAGCACTCCAGCAACAGGTCGAAGACTACATCCGCGAACAGGCGAAGAACCAGGGCCTCGACGGGGACGCGAAGAAGGGATTTCAGATGACGCCGAAGGCGTTTCGGCTGTTCCAATCGAAGGTGCTGACGCAGATATTCAGCGACCTGAAAGCGTCGCGCACGGGGCGGCACCCCGACGCGGTTCTCGGCGACGGGGCCACGGAATCGCCACGTACCAAGCAGTACGAGTTCGGCGACTCCGTCACGCACATGGACATCCCCGCTAGCTTCACGAACGCCCTGATCCGCGGTGGCCCCGGCATCCCGGTGAAGATGAAGGCGGAAGACATCGTCATTCACCACACCCGCAACACACCCAAGGCCGCGACGTGCGTGCTGCTGGACATGTCCGGGTCAATGCGGTACGACGGGCAGTACATCAACGTGAAGCGCATGGGCTTGGCGCTTGATGGGTTGATTCGATCGGAGTACCCAGGGGACTTCTTGCAATTCATTGAGATGTTCACCTTTGCCAAGGCGCGGCACATCTCCGAAGTCCCCGGCCTGATGCCGAAGCCGGTGACGATCTTCCAGCCCGTGGTGCGGCTGTACGCGGACATGAGCAAGCCGGAGGCGTCCGAGTACGCGGTGCCGTGGCACTTCACCAACATTCAACACTCCCTACAAACCGCGCGACGGTTCCTGACCAACCAGCAAACGCCGAACCGCCAGATCATGCTCGTCACGGACGGCCTGCCGACCGCCCACTTCGACGGCAGCATGTTGTACATGCTCTACCCGCCCGACCCCCGCACCGAAGACGCCACGATGCGCGAAGCGAAGCTGTGCGCCCGCGAGGGCATCACGATCAACATCTTCCTGCTCTCCAGTTGGAACCAGAGCCGCGAGGACATCCGCTTCGCCTACCGCATGGCCGAGGCCACCAAGGGCCGCGTCATCTTCACTGCGGGCCGCGAACTCGACCGCTTCGTCGTCTGGGACTACATCAAACGGCGGAAGAGCATTGTGTCGTAGGCGGTTCGGCTGGTGTAGTGGGGCGAGTTTTACTACGTCCCGGTCCGCCGCCAAGCGTTGCAGAAATTGCGCGACCTAGTCGGCGAGGAAGCGTACTTGACAGGCGACCTTCCGCCCAACGTGCCGACATGCCGCTTCAATGAAATGAAATGACCCGGACTCATCACCACGAATAACACGAATAGAACGAATCGAGCGAAGAATAGGAACTGGAATCAGGAAGTTCTGCTTACCAATGATATCTCTGCGCTTGATTCCATCGCCTTAATTCGTTCTATTCGTGTTATTCGTGGTGAATCATTCTGGGGGTGACAGATGGCAATCTCGACTGCTACGCCGACGTCTGCGGATGTTATCCAGGAACTATCCCAACTGGGTTTGGCGTCGATCAAAAAAGTGCTGGCGAAGCATGGTGCCAAGGAGCCGTTTTACGGGGTGAAAGTTGAAGACCTGAAGAAGATTCAGAAGCGAATCAAGGCGAATCAGTCACTCGCACTCGAGGTTTACGAATCTGGCATTTCGGACGCGATGTACCTTGCGGGGCTGATTGCGGAACCGATGAAGTTTACCAAACCCCAACTCAACAAATGGGCGAAGGGTGCTTATTGGTACATGCTCAGTGAATACACCGTGCCGTGGGTCACGTCCGAGTCGCCCTTTGCCACGGAACTGGCAAAACAGTGGATGGTCTCAAAAGCCGAAAACATCGCGGCGTCCGGGTGGGCAACGTACTCCAGCTTCGTTGCGATCACGCCCGATGAACACCTCAACCTGGACGAAATTGAAGGCTTACTTTCAACCGTGGAACGATCCATTCACCAATCAGCGAACCGCGTGCGGCACTGCATGAACGGGTTCGTCATTGCCGTGGGGAGTTACGTCCCGGTACTGACGGGTCGTGCGATCGCATCGGCACAGGTCGTCGGCAAAGTGAGCGTGGACATGGGCGGTACAGCGTGTCAAGTTCC
>JAYSXU010000703.1:0-3173 GCA_043716965.1 Fimbriiglobus sp. | reverse complement strand
GCGAGGCGAGCCATGATCCACAGCGCGTGGTCAACGTGTTCGGTGTTGGTTGATCGCGGGACAGGGTTGGCGGATTCTTCGGGGTATTCGATCAAGCTTGGTGTCGGGGGAATCACGCTCGAATCGACCGTGGGATTGTCCAACGCCGTTGCCAAGTTCGCGCGTTGGGTACTCGCCAAGCACAGACTGGATTTCGGAAATACACCCGTAGTTTGAAATTCCCGAATCATGTCCGCCAGCGTGCTGCGACCCAGGAACGGCATGCACACCGCTTGCAAGGGGGCCGCATCATGCACGGAATAAATCGGCATGATGTTCGTGTGCCGCAGCTTGGCCAGTTGTTCCGGCTCGTGCGTGGCCCTGGTCGTGATTTTCAGCGCGACCTTGCGGCCGCCCAGGTTGAGTTGCTCCGCCAGGAACACTTTGCCGAAGGCCCCGGAACCCAGTTCCGAGTGTAACCGAAAGCCTAAAAAGCTATCACCCACACGCGGGTAGGGCGTGTACCGGACGCCAGCGGACGCTGCGATATTGTGTGCGGATTCATCCCGGATGGATGACACGTGCATCGTCGCCGGTGCAAAGGTCGATTCGCTTCCGGCATTCTGGATGCGAGTCTGGTCGAGCGTCTTGAGTGGGTGTGGCGTCTGAGACAGGTTGGACACCCGGAACGCGAACGAATCGACGCCGTAGTTCTCGGAGTATTCGACGGCGGAGGGTTCGTCACCGAACCGCTGCCGGAGTTGGTACTCTTCCACGACCAGGGCGCGGGTTACCGTGGAGTCTTCAAACAGTTCGGGGTAGTTCTTGCGGTAGTCGTCCAACCGGACCCGGTTTCCGACGGACCACTGTTGCTCCAAATCCATGCGGATGAGTTCGGTGAGAACCCAGACGTAATCCGGGTCCGATCGCACGGGCAGAAACGCCGCAAGAGCCTGCGGTCCGCTCTGACCGTCCGTTTCGTAGGCCTGAAGCAACCGAGAACGGTGGTTGGCGATCGAAAGTTGGGCGGTCAGTTCCATGAGGATTGTCCAGTGGTCGGGATCCGCGGTGTAGCGTCGCTAGATGCCGAAACGAGCGTAGCAGTCCGTTGCCGGGTGGATTCTGTAGTCCCGATGAGGTGTCAACACACCCACGGGGGAATCAGGCGTGTCAACGCAATCATCCATATCTCCCCTAGCACTCAAATCCGGAATAGGCCTGAGAAAATGCCGATTATTATGGTTCTTCGCACTACGTAGAAAGTAACGTGTGCTGGGGGCGAAATAATCACACGCCGGGCAGATAATTTATTGCGAGGCATTCAGTTCCCGTCGGAATCAACGGGGATCCGTCGGAAAGTGTCATTCAGAAGCTTTTCATGCCTTGATCTCGCACAACTCTTCAGTCACAATAAAACATCGTCACGCTTCAATCGCACACCTGACCATCTCTTCCGACTACGGGATTCCAATGCCACGAGCCACCTGGCTGCCGTTCGGGTCGGTCCTGATTCTTCTGGCGCTAACAAACACCATTCTCGGAGCTGCCGATGCGAAGCCGGACTTCAACCGGGACGTGCGACCAATCTTGTCAAATCACTGCCTGAAGTGCCACGGGCCGGCGACTCAGAAAGCCGGCGTGCGCCTCGATTCCCTTGTTGTTGCCAAGAAGAAAGACGCCATCGTCCCCGGTAAGCCGGATGAAAGCGGCATCATCGCCCGCATCACGAGCCAGGACGCCGAAGACCGAATGCCCCCCGCCGAAAGTGGTCCCGCACTGACACCGGCCCAAGTGAAAACCCTCAAGGATTGGATTGCGAGCGGCGCGGAGTTCGCCCCGCATTGGTCGTTCGTACCGCCGAAACAACAGCACCTCCTGAACAGCACACCGGCACAGGCCGTTGATACATTCATCCACGCAGAGCTATCGAAACAGGGTCTGAAGCCGTCCCCCGAAGCGAGCAAATCGACGCTCATCCGTCGGGTCAGTCTGGACTTGATCGGCTTGCTACCGACACCAACCGAAGTCGAGGCGTTCGAGACGGACACGGCCCCAGACGCCTACGAAAAGCTTGTCGATCGGCTGTTGACCAGTCCGCATTACGGCGAACGCCATGCCCGGCACTGGCTCGACCTCGCCCGCTACGCTGACAGCAACGGCTACACCGTCGATGGCGCCCGCAGCATTTGGCCCTACCGGGATTGGGTCATCAAGGCGTTGAACGACGACCTGCCGTTCGACCAGTTTACGATTCAACAATTGGCGGGCGACCTGCTACCGAATGCCACGAAGGACCAGCAGATCGCCACGGGGTTCCACCGCAACACGAGTTTCAACGAAGAGGGCGGCACCGACCCGGAACAGTTTCGCGTGGAGCGCACCATCGACCGGGCCAACACGACGAGTGCCGTGTGGCTCGGACTGACGATGGGGTGTGCGCAGTGCCACGACCACAAGTACGACCCCATTTCGCAGAAGGATTATTACAAGCTGTATGCCTTCTTCAACAGCGCGGACGAGCCGAGTATCACCGTCGGCGGAACGCCGGAGTTGGAGAAGAAAATCAACGAGATGATGGCCACGACCAACGAGTTGAAGTCGAACGGCAAGCTGGACGAAGCGAAAAAAGTCGAAGCGGAAATCAAGAAGATCCAAGGCAAAGTTGCGACCACACTTGTGATGCGGGAACGGAGTACGGCTCGGGTGACCCATCTCCAGATTCGCGGCGACTTCTTGCGGAAGGGAGAAGTTGTACAACCGAGTTTCCCCAGTGCGATTAGCACGAACATCACACCGGCCAAACTGACGCGGCTCGATCTGGCAAAGTGGCTGGTGTCTCCCGAAAACCCCCTGACGGCACGAGTCGTCGTAAACCGGGCGTGGCAAGAGTTCTTCGGGCGGGGGATTGTAGACACCGAAAATGATTTCGGGATGCAAGGCAGTTTGCCGACCCACCCGGACCTGCTCGATTGGCTCGCGGTCGATTTCGCGTCAAACTGGTCTATGAAGAAGTTGCACAAGCGTATCGTGACCAGTGCGACCTATCGCCAAGCGTCGCTGGCCCGTGCCGATGTCGTTGCGAAAGACCCGCAGAACAAGTTCCTGGCCCGCCAATCGCGGTTGCGCATGGATGCCGAAATCATCCGCGACGTGGCCCTTTCGGCCAGCGGGTTATTGTCCCACAAGGTCGGCGG
>JAYSXU010000702.1:0-9499 GCA_043716965.1 Fimbriiglobus sp. | reverse complement strand
CTCGCCGTCGCCTACGGCATCCAAATGGTCCCGCACCTGTTCGTGCTCAACAAGGAAGGCAAAGTCGCCAACCGCAACGCCCAAAACGGCCCGTCGCTCCGCGACGAGTTGGAGAAGCTAGCGAAGTGAGTTGGGGGTCGGTTAGGATTGTGCGCCGATCAACTCAGTAACGGCGTCCAGTTGCGGTTGGTAAACGCCGTCGCCATTGTGGTAGTCCGCCAGGAACTGCAACTGCGCGGCGACGTTGTCTGGGAGTGTGAAAGTCACGTCTGTTTCGGGAATGTTACCGTTTTTGTCGGCAGTGAGATCGTTCAACCGAAGAACCTGAATGTCGGCAATCTTAGTGCCACTGGATAGGCCGCCCGGCTTGGATTCAACGAGATAAAGCGGCACGGTTGAGTTCGCAGTCCAGTGGTACCCGCTGACTTTGAAGCGGTGCAAGCCAGGAGCATCGTCCTGCTGCCGAGACAGTTTGGTCGCGTTGATCGTCTGTTTCCAATTGTCGAGCAAGACCCGTTTTGTCAGGGCGCCCACATTCCCCGCAGCATCTCGTGCTGTCACCGTGATGTCGTAGTAATCGTCCGGGAAGGACGAGCGGGCGTTGTTCGGCGCGTGCTGGGCGCCGACAGCGTTCCAAGGACTGCCTTCAATCGCCGCCGTGACCCAGGCTTTGGATCGGTCACTCACTTTGACTTTACAATCCCCGTCCGTGTTCGTGACGATGTAAAAGGAATTCGCTTTGCGTGAAAAGTGGTACTGTAACGTCGCGTCGTTTTCGTAGACCGTTCGCACCAGTGCGGCGTCCATGAGCGACTCGTAGGTCTGACGCCCGCCGTTCTTCACGTCCGGGGCAAACTCACCCGTGAAATCGAACGACTTTTCCACGTTGGCCGCCCGACCCAGTTTGACGCCCTTGATGCTGAAACCGATTGACTTAACCCCCACGTGATCGCCAGACTCTTCGAGAAGATCATATGCTTCCGCAATGATGTCGATCGCGGAGTTGCCGCCAGTCGGACTTGCGTTATTGTTGAAGTCGTAACTTGGTGCCAACGCCCCGATGACGGTTGCTTTCGCGTCATCTCTACTTCTGAAATAACAGTGTGCCTCGGAAAGTGATTCGACCTGGGCGATGATGTTTCCGGCAGGGGTTGTCACTCCTTTGGTCAAGACGCCACTGGAGTCCCCGAACTGGTCGTTCGTACCGTGGCGAAACCAGAGATCGATGACCTTCGGCTTGATTTGATCTCCGATCGACGGCAGGCGGTCGAGCGGGTCTTCCGATGGGTTAAATGCATACTTGATGTCGGGGTCATTAAACGAATTGAGATACTCGCTCGGTCCGTTCCCGTATTCGAGGTAAAGATTGCTCCGCATTGATGAGTCTACAAACGCGACGACGCTTCCCAACGATCGGTTACTGTCGTTGACCGAATCGCCTTGCATGAAGACTCGCGGTTGAGTCGGGTCCAAATACTTGTTCAGACCCGGTGCGATGCGGCGGTACGTCCACCCCTTTTCGCCGCCGCTATCAATCGTGATGCGACCGAAAGTAGCCGTGGTTCTGTCCGGCTGATTGTAAACCGTTCCGGGTTCAATGGCACTGACCAGTGTCCCTGGGGGAACGTTGATGCTAATGCCGCCACTGAATCGCGCGATACTGTGTGAATTGAATTGCCCATAGGTCAATCCAAGTCTGCCGTTCCAGATTGGCATCGGCACTGGTGAGGGAAGTTTGCTGTTCCGCACGTTCTTCGCCACTTGTTTCGGCAATCGCGAGACTGGGTTGGCGTTCCCATCAGAGTGCGGAATCAAGATCACGATGAGTATTGAGACACCTGTGATGCCAAGCAGGATGGGTCGGAAGCGAGTCATGATGAAGTGCCACTGTTAGGAGAGCCGAGCCGTTGAAACGGTGATACGATCTACTCACTCTTGAGTTCCGTGATATTCGAGACCAACTCACCGACCCAGGCATCGTGCTCGTCCCAACCGCGCTGCACCGGGGCGTGCGACAATCTGAGGTAAATCTTGCCTGAGAAAAATCGGAGCGAGGGTAACCCGCGACGGGGGCCGCCTCCGAACAAGACCGTCATCACCCCGGTCACGGGCTTGCCGTTCACGGATGTGACGAATTCGTCTTTAGAATAGGGACTCGGTTCGGACGGCACTGGCGAGTGTCCGGATTCCATCACCCCAGCATCATTTCCCCATTCACGAAACACGTCAATTCGCGTCTTGCCAGCCGTCCGATAATCCATGCTCGGTTTGAAGATACAGAACGGCGGTCTGGGGCCGTTGTAGTCGATCGACCAATCGATGTGACATTCCTGTCGATCGTCGAAATCCTTGCCGCGTTTGGCCGTGATCGTCAGCTTCGCACCACAATAACGTTGATGAGATGACGTTTCATAGCGTTTGACGAGTTGCTCTACGGTTTCTTTCTTCGGCTTTTCATCCTGTGCAACGGACAACCCAACTGAACACACGAGAACCAGTGTGACGAGAAACGTCAACGCACAGATTATCTCGAATCGCCGTGTACGAACACTTCCCCAGATGGTGATGTTAGACCAGTTCATGAAATGCTCCAGCCAAATTGATGAGGTTCATCACGCCCTATGTCAGAACCCTTACAACAAACCCCTCTCCTAGATTACAACCACTCTTGTGACGACTGGCAATCGGAAAATCGTTATAATCTTAAGAACGGTCAACGCCATTCCGCGTTTGCGTAGTTCTTGTCGTGCTGTCTCTGGTAAAACAATTTCCCAGAGTCACAGCGATCAAGGGCGGATCGAAAGGCTCTAACGAACTGCCGTCGCCACCGATCGTGTACCTCACCTTGCTTCGGTTCACGTCTGTGGGCACAATCCGTCGAAATACTGGCGTGATTCGTTCCCCTTTGAGGGTTGGCTCATGGCGAAGGCTGTAACTGCGGCGGTGCGGGCGGCGGAACTGCGGGACGTGTTGGAGTACCACAACCACAAATACTACACCGACGCGAAGCCGGAGACCTCCGACCGGGAGTTTGATCGGCTGCTCGAAGAGTTGACCCAGATTGAACGCGATCACCCGGAGTTGGTCACGCCCGATAGCCCAACGCAACGGGTGGGCGGGAAGCCGATTGAGGGGTTCAAGCAGGTCACGCACCGCGTGCCGATGATGTCGATCGACAACAGTTACAACGAAGCCGATCTGCGGAAGTTCGACGCGGACGTGCGGAAGGCGTCCGGGAAGGCGGAGCTAATCGAGTACGTTGTGGAGTTGAAAATCGACGGCGTGTCGATGTCCCTGACCTACGAAAACGGCTTGCTGACGCTCGGTGCCACGCGGGGTAAGGGGGACGTGGGCGATGATGTCACGCACAACGTCCGCACCATTGCGGGCGTGCCGTTGAAGCTACGATCGAAGAATCCACCGATTCTGTTCGAGGTTCGGGGCGAAATCTACATGACCCGCGCGGAGCTGGTCCGCATCAATCGCGATGCCGTTGCTGCCGGTGACGACCCGTACAAGAACACCCGCAACCTGACGGCGGGCACGCTGAAGCAACTCGACCCCAAGCAATGCAGCAAGCGCAAACTGAACCTGTTCGCCTACGCCCAAGGGGCGATCGAGGGCGTTGCGATTACGAACCAGGTTCAGTTGTTCGACGTGTTGAAGGACTACGGCTTCCCGGTGAACCCGTTTGCGAAGCCGTGTCAGGGTATTGAAGAGGTCATCGCGTACTGCCAGGAATGGAACGAGAAACGCCGCGATTTGCCCTACGACACGGACGGCATGGTCATCAAGGTGAACGACTTCGCGTTGCGGCAAAAGCTCGGGGCGACGGCGAAGGTGCCACGCTGGGCGAAGGCGTACAAGTTCGAGGCGGAGCAGGGCATCAGCAAACTCGGGTCGGTGGAATTCTCTGTTGGGAAGTTCGGTGAACTCACCCCCGTTGCCGAGTTCGACCCGCCGATCGAACTCGGTGGCACGACCGTGAGCCGCGCGAGTATGCACAATGCTTCCTGGGTAGAAAAAGCCGACGTGCGGCTCGGGGACACGGTCGTTGTCGAGAAGAAAGGCGAGATCATCCCGCAAGTGGTCAGCGTGATCGTCGAAGCGCGGACGGGGAAAGAAGTCCCACTCGCATGGCCGACGCAGTGCCCCGCGTGCGGCGCGCCGGTCGAGAAGCAAGAGAGCGCGACCAGTTACGGTTACTACTGCACGGACATTGGCCGTTGCCCCGCCCAGGTGACGAAGCGGGTTATTTCGTTCGCCCGCCGCGAGCGCATGGACATCGACGGCCTTGGCGAAGAAGTGGCCAAGCAACTCGTGGATACCGGACTGGTGAAAGCCGTCACCGATCTTTATCGCCTGAACAAGAAACAACTCCTCTCACTGGAAGGCTTCGCGGAGACGAAGGCGTACAACTTGCTCAACGGGATCACGGCCAGCAAGGACCGCGGCCTCGCCCGGCTGCTGGCCGCACTCACCATTTACAGCGTGGGCGGAAGTATGGCGGACCTCCTCGCCGAGGAGTTCCCCAGCCTCGACAGCATCCTGGCGGCGCCGAAGGAGCAACTGGCGCGCGTGAAAGGGTTCGGGCCGAAGCGGGCCGAGAGCGTGTACGAGTTCTTCCACAACGAGACCGGCGACAAGCTGGTCGCGGACTTGCGCGACCTCGGTCTCAAGCTGACCCACGACAGGAAGGCGGCCCCGGTTGGCGCCCAAGCGCTGGCCGGCAAGACCGTCGTTGTCACCGGCACGCTGGTGAACTTCGACCGCAAAAGCATCGAGGACGCCATCAAGGACCACGGCGGCAAACCGGGCGGTAGCGTCTCCAAGAAAACGGACTACCTGCTCGTCGGCGACAAGCCCGGCAGCAAACTCGCCGACGCGCAAAAGCACGGCGTGAAGGTCATCACCGAAGACGAGTTCCAGAAGCTGATCGGATAGAAGAATTTTCTCACGCAGAGACGCAGAGCCGCAGAGAAAGACAAAGAATGAGATTTGGTTTCCGGTATTCTCTCTCCGCGCCTTTGCGTCTCTGCGTGAGAAATAATACGGAGTGTGTTATGTCCCTTTTATTGTTGTTTCTGTTGGCCGCCGATCCGATTGCGGAGCGGGCGAGTATGGTTCGGCAAGCCGATACGGTGCGGCCGAACACGACCGACTTTCGTTGGCAACAAATCCCGTGGTCCACGGATGGCGATGATGCGTTGACGCAAGCGAAAGCGGAGAACCGCCCGCTGTTTGTGTGGCTGGCCGGTGGCCGGGATCGGGACGGGACGCCGTTGGAACGGTGTTGAGGCTATGCCGCTGCGCTCCGTGCGAGCGCTCTGAATGATGATACCGTCGTGCGGTTGGTGGTGGCGAATTTCGTCCCGGTGGCACTCAACACGGATCGCCTGCCCGATACGGAAACCGGGCGATTCTTTCGCACCCTGATGAAGCGCTGGCCGCAAGGCTTGTGGGTCGTCACGCCGGAGGGGAAAACGCTCGGTTTCCACTACCACCAACCGACCGGCACCGACAACTTCAAGCAGAACCAACAGCGGTGGGTTGATGGCACCCGCGAGATGCTCGAAACCAGTGTCAAGGCAGTCGGTCCGTTGCCACGTCGAGATGTCAAAGGCGTCAACCCGTTTCCGGATCGCGGCGTCGGGTTCACCAAAACCGGGCAGGTGCGGTTGGCCTTGAGCGTGATTGCCACGCGATCGGGGAAGCAAGAAGGCCCGCCTGTGATCGACAGTTTCTTGCTCGCGCCGGAAGACTGGGCCACGTTCGCACCCCCGGCAACTCAAACCGAGTGGACCCTTGCCGAAGCCACTGTCAAGAAGTTCGCCCCGATGCTCTCACCGCTCACGGATTCAATTTTCGTGCCACGTGCCGACGACGTGACCAAGGTTAGTGTCACGGCAAAAGTCATCCGCCAAGTCAACGGCCTCGACGTGATCCGCTACACCGGCACGTGGCAATCCCGTCACCTCCGCGACGGTAACGCCAAGTTCCCAATCGACGCGAGTGCCAACGGCGAAGCCATCGGCGTGTATGATCCGTTGACTAAGAAGATGCAATCCCTCACGTGGGTTCTGCGCGGCACCTACCACAAAGCTGCGGATGCTCCCATGACACCGACCGCGATCATCGTCGAATGGGCGGCGAAGGAGTAGCGGTTGATTTTCTGGACTCGGCGTGTCATCGTGCTGATACGATGGCGTCATGGTGGTATCGGTTCAGTTTGCAAGGGGTCTGGTATGTCGCGTGGGAACTTGGCGTGGTTGTTGATTGTGCCTGTCCTGGCAGTAGTGGGGTTGGTCGTGACCGCGACGGCACCGGCGCCGGAGAAGGATTACGAGTTGGTCCGGACCATTGTCGATGTGCTTGCGGAAGTGGACCGCAATTACGTGCGCGAACTCACGCCCGACGACAAGAAGAAGCTCGTCGAAGAGATGATTAACGGCGGGCTGGAAAAGCTCGACCCGCACTCGCAATACTTCAACGAAGACGACCTCACCGCGTTCGACACCCAGACGGAAGGGCAGTTCGGCGGCATCGGCGTGCTGCTCACTAAAGACCCGCGCTCGGCGTTCCCGAAGGTCGAAGCGCCGATCCCCGGCACGCCGGCTTACGACGCCGGGATTCAGTCCGGCGATTACATCATCAAGGTGAACGACAAGCCGACGGACAACATGCGGACGGACGAACTGCGCCAGTTGATTAAGGGCAAGCCGGGCACGTCACTGGTGCTGACGATTGCCCGTGAAGGCATGACCAAGCCGGAAGACATCACGTTGAAACGGGCACTCATCGAGATTCACCCGGTCAAGGGTGTGGCCCGCAACATCACCGACCCGAACAAGTGGGATTGGCTCGCCGACACCCAGAACAAGATCGCGTTGGTCCGGCTGATGGGGTTCAGTGAAAAGACCGATAAGGAAGTGAAAGACGCCGTGCTACAAGCCGAAAAAGAGGGCGCGCGGGCACTGATTCTGGACATGCGTGACAACCCCGGCGGGCTGCTCAGTCAAGCGGTTGCGGTCAGCGATTTGTTCCTCAACGAAGGCGCCATCGTTAGCACCGGGGACAAACGCGGCAAGGAAGAGAAAGCCCCACGCCGCAGTTGGAGTGCCAAGCCGGACGACACCATCTTTGAACCGGCGGCCCAGCGACCAATGGTCGTGCTGGTGAATCGCTCAAGTGCCAGCGCCAGTGAAATCGTAGCCGCAGCGCTGCAAGACAACCATCGGGCCACGATCATCGGCGAGCGCAGCTACGGCAAAGGTAGCGTGCAAAAAGTGTTCAACTTGAACCAAGGCAAGTCGGCAGTCAAGCTGACTACTGAAGTCTGGCTGACGCCCCAAGGCAAGAACATTCACCGCTGGCCGGACTCCAAGGACACCGACGAATGGGGCGTGAAACCGGACGCGGGCTTCGACGTAAAACTGACGGACGCGCAACGCTTCGAGTACTTCCAACACGTCCGCGACCTCGACATCATTCGCGGCAAACCCGGTCTGGTGAAGGACGCCCCCGCCCCAAAACCCGACGACAAACCCAAGCCCGCCTACAAAGACCCCATCCTGGAAAAAGCCCTCGAACACCTGAGAAGCAAGCTAAAAGAAGTCGGCGAAGTGCGGGTGAAGCCGCAGCGAATGGCGGCGTAATGAGGTGGGTTAGATCTGGCACACGATTTCTCCCGGTTTTCGGCCCTGAAAGGGACGTGCTGTCAGCCCAGTGCCATGCCCTGGGGACCGGGCAACGATTAGGTTTTCCGACCTGTCTCGACCGTTCCATCCCGACGATGGCTACACGCATAACCGTCCTTTCACTCGTTCCCAGGGCATGGCCCTGGGCTGACAGAACGTCCCTTTCAGGGCCGCAAACCCGCGTCTTCAACCTGATACGGATTTAGCATGACTGTCTTCGCGGTGGAATCAGCGAAATGTCGGACAGCACACTTGCGGTGGGCGTCGTTGACGGTCGCGGAACGGCTCCGACCTGTGCGGGAGTTTCGCGCGTTGCTGGTGGAACAGCGTGACGCACTCACGGCGGCGGTCGAAGCGGACGTGCAGCGGGTGCCGGAGGAAGTGACCGCGACCGACCTTCTTCCCACGGCGGCGGGGTGCAAGTTTTTGCTGACCGATGCGGGGCGGATTTTGCGGTCGCGGCGTGCCGGTCGGCGACCACTTTGGTTGTTCGGTTGCCACGATACGGTTCACCACCGATCGCACGGCGTGGTCGGCGTCATCGGCACGTGGAATTACCCGATTTACCTGAACGTCATCCCGATTCTGCACGCACTGACGGCGGGCAACGGCGTGCTGTGGAAGCCGAGCGAACTCACCCCGCGCACCGCCACATTGCTGCACGATTTATTGTTACGATCCGGCTTCCCGCTGGACCTCATCACGCTACTGCCCGCCACCCGCGAATCCGGTCCGCAACTGGTTGAAGCCGACATCGACTTCCTCCACTTCACCGGCTCCGACATCGTGGGCCGCAAGCTTGCGGCACGTTTAGGTGAACGGCTAATCCCGTCCGCGCTGGAACTGTCTGGGTGTGACGCCTTGATCGTGCTGGCGGATGCGAACGTGCCACTCGCTGCGAAATCCGCTTGGTACGGCATCATGCTGAACCACGGCCAGACCTGTTTGGCGGTGCGGCGGGTGTTCGTGCAACGGGCGGTGATGGAAGCGTTTATCGGCGAGTTGCGGCCCTTGGTGGCCAGTGCCAAGCCGTTGTCACTGCGGTTGCCGAGTCAGCTTCAACAAGCGTCTCGCATGATTGAGGAGGCACGAACCAAGGGGTGCGAGGTTCTTCAAGGAAGCGAACCGACCGCAACCGCGATGCCGCCCACCGTGATCGTCAACGCCACGCCGGAGTTGGCCATTTGCCTGGAAGCCTCGTTCGCCCCTGTCTTCGCGGTAATCCCGTTTGACACGACCGAACACTTAGTCGAAATGAACGCCCGTTGCCCGTTCGCGTTGGGGGCTTCGGTCTTCACAACTCACCCGCAAAGTGGCCATGAACTCGCTGCGAAACTCCGCACCGGGTCGGTTTCGATCAACGATGTCATCGTGCCGACCGCGCACCCGGCCACGCCGTTCGGCGGACGGGGCGCCAGTGGTTGGGGCGTGACCCAAGGCGAAGAAGGGCTGCTGCAAATGACGCAACCGCAAGTGGTGACCGAACGCCGTGGCACCTTTCGACCGCACCTCGACGCCATGCAAAAACCGTCCCCCGCAAGTGCGGAGATTGTGTCCGGGATGCTACGCATGACACACGGTCGGCGGTGGCGTGACCGCTGGCGTGGGCTGTGGCAGATGCTCGCCGGGATGCGGAAGAGTCGGTGACGGCGAGTGATTGCCACAACAATTTGTTGGGAATTTGTTCATGCTTAGTGGCCTGAAGGGGCACCGGAATGTAGCCACGGGTGAAGCGCTTCGCGCAACCCGTGGAACCGGACTCCCCACAACTCGACTGCCCTGAAGGGGCAGCGGAATTCCGT
>JAYSXU010000701.1:0-1033 GCA_043716965.1 Fimbriiglobus sp. | reverse complement strand
CCATCGAGCAAATCATCGAAGGGCCGATCCGTGCCAACCACCTGGGCGTCGGGAAACCCTACCACTTCAAACTGATTACAGTGCCGCTTAGTACGCTCGACGATGCCGCACTGATCAAGTTGAGCAAAGACGGACAGTTGGCGCTGACCATCGACGAGATGAAGACGATACAGAGCCACTTCCTGCAACTGAAGCGTGACCCGACGGATGTGGAGCTGGAATCCATTGCGCAAACGTGGTCCGAACACTGCTCGCACAAGACGCTGAAGGGCACGATCGACTACACCGAAATCATCAACGGGCGCACGGTTCACCGGCGGTACCAGAACCTGTTGAAAGAAACGGTTTTCGGCGCGACGCAAACGATCCGGGCCAACCTGGGCGCCGACGATTGGTGCGTCAGCGTGTTTTCGGACAACGCCGGGGTTGTGAAGTTCGACGACGACTTTCACATCTGTTTCAAGGTCGAAACCCACAATCGCCCGTCGGCGATCGAACCCTACGGCGGCGCGAACACCGGCTTGGGCGGCGTGATCCGGGACGTGATCGGGACGGCACTCGGTGGGAAGCCGGTTTGCAACACGGACATCTTCTGCTTCGCCCGACCGGACTACCCGCCGGACCAACTGCCGTCCGGCGTGTTGCACCCGCGCCGCACCATGCAAGGCGTCGTGAACGGCGTGCGCGATTACGGCAACCGGATGGGCATTCCCACGGTGAACGGTGCGATCCTTTTCGACGATCGGTACTTGGCAAACCCGCTCGTGTTCTGCGGCACCGTCGGGATTATTCCCGTGGGCATGGAACACAAGCAAGTGATGCCGGGGGATTTGATCGTCGCGGTTGGCGGTCGAACGGGACGGGACGGCATCCACGGCGCGACGTTTTCCTCGCTGGAATTGACGGACGAATCCGAAGTCGTCAGCGGCGGTGCTGTGCAGATCGGCAACGCGATTGAAGAGAAGAAAGTTCTGGACGTGATCCTGCAAGCCCGCGACCGGGGCTTGTTCACCGCACTGACGGACTGCGGCGC
>JAYSXU010000071.1:0-2116 GCA_043716965.1 Fimbriiglobus sp. | reverse complement strand
CCCGAACATTATCGGTTTTGGTACTCCACACTTCCGCAGATTCTCGTTGCCGTGTCGGTGATCGTTGGCATCGGGCTTCGCATTTTTGCGTATGCGCGGAATCAGTCGTTTTGGATCGACGAGGCGATGTTGGCGCTGAACGTTGTCTACCGCACGCCGGCGGAATTACTGCAACCACTCGATCTGAACCAGGGTGCCCCGGTCGGGTACTTGCTGATGAGCAAAGCGATGGTCCTGGCGTTCGGCGGGAGTGAATATGCACTGCGTGGAATTTCGTTGCTGGCTGGTTTGGCGAGCGTCGTGGTATTCACGAAGTTAGCGTACCAAGCACTCTCCCAACAAGCGGCTCGGATTGCGGTGAGCTTGTTTGCGTTGTCACCGTTTCTGGTTGGGTACTCCGCCGAGTTCAAGCAGTACGAACTGGATGCGGCGATTGCGGTCGGCTTGATGGCCGTGGGGTTGCCGGTGTGGCGGGGCGAAGCGGGGCGATGGCGGTTGTTCGGCTTCGCAATGTCTGGTACAGCGGCAGTTTGGTTTTCGCACCCGGCGGCTTTTATGTTGGGTGGACTGGGTTTCGCCGTGCTTGCGGATGCGATCGTGCGACGGGATCGCGTGGCGTGTTGTTCACGCTTGGCAATCGTTGTGGCTTGGACCGTGAGCTTCGGACTTTGCTACTTCTTCTTCACCCGAAAACTGGGGATGAACCAGTACCTGCTGGATTACTGGGCAGGGAAGTTCCTGCCGTTGCCCCCGACACGGCCCGGCGATTTTGCTTGGATTGTACACCATTTCCTGGAGTTCTTTGACAAGCCCGGTGGGCTAGCTTGTAGTGATTTCGGTGGCGGCGGGCTTGCAGCGGTCTGTTTTTTGGTCGGCGGCGTGCTGTTTGCAAAAACGGATTGGCGGCTATTAGTCGCGTTGGTGACGCCGTTGATGTTGGCAATGCTGGCGTCCGGGTTACACAAATACCCCTTCGCTGGGCGACTGTTGTTGTTCGCGGTCCCGGCGATGCTGTTAGTCGTCGCCCACGGTGCGGCGTTGATTGTCGAACGGTTGCGGGGTCTATCCCCCCTGGCTGGGGTCGTCGTGTTAGCGGTGCTGTTCGTGGCGCCAATCGCGGAGTGCAACTGGCACATCAAGCGGCCGATTCACGCCGAGGACACGCGGGAAGTCGTAGCCCGAATGCACGCCAACTGGCAACCCGACGATCGCGCGTACATCTTCTACGGTGCCGTCCCGACGTTTGCCTATTACACCCCTCAGTACCCGATTCCGCCGGCCCAAGTTCGGTACGGGGTTGAGAATCGCGGCAGCGATCAAAAAGTCTTTCAGCAGGAACTGACCCACTTCCGGGGGGCGTCACGGGTTTGGGTTCTGATTGCCCACCGAAACGTGTCCGAAGAAACGGCGATTCGGGCCTATCTTGATTCGATGGGTACCTGTCAGGATACCCTTCGACTAACGGACGCCGTGCTGTTCCGGTACGATTTATCAGCACCGGGAAATCGTGCGACCCACCCATGAGTTCAGTTCAAACTTGACCTCATGGCGCGACTTTGGCGGTTGTAGTAACAAGGAATTCGCCGAGTCGGCCCGGAAATGCTTGCCCCAATCGCCGCGAACGGATATGGTCGGCATTATAACTGTTGATGTCACACGTGAGTTATTGATGGGGGCGCGACTGATGCTGGTCACCAATTTGAGAATGCGATTCCGACAACTTGCCGTGATAGTTGCGGTCACGATGCTCAGTGCGAGTTTCGGTTTCGCACAGCTTCCTGCCACCTCGTCGTATCGCCCGGTTGAGCCCATCGTGATGCCGCTCGATCGGGATGGGGTCTACACGTTCTACTTTGCCTACACTCCCCCACGGATCATCACGGTGGATGTCCCCGGTAAAGGCCCACGAACCGTGTGGTACATGGTCTACCAAGTCTGGAATAAGTCCGACACACCCCAAGAATTCAAGCCCGAATTTGAGCTGGTGACCAAGGACGGTCAGCTTCGTAGCTATCTGGACGAACCCTACCCCACGATTGCGAAACAAGCGATTGCGAAGATCGAAGACCCGACGGGCGAGTTGAAGTTGCAAACGTCGAATTCGATCGGCATGACT
>JAYSXU010000008.1:0-6657 GCA_043716965.1 Fimbriiglobus sp. | reverse complement strand
GGGAAACCGAGCTTGGATCTTTTTAAGCGACCTCTCGCCATCACTGATCCTGATGTTGAACGACCAAGCCAACGACACAAAAGTATTCGTCGAACACGCCACGCGGGTGTGGATCGAGTTCGGTTGGGTTCACCCGTTAGAACGGCACATCGCAGCGCCGAATCAGCATTCGGTTGTGCTTCGTGCCGGTCACCCGTGGCAAGTTGTTCGGAATGAACCCGTACACCACGAATCACGGGAATTCGTTCTGCGAGCGGTCCAGAACCCGAAGCGCGTTGAACGATCCGCTTCGCGTTCCATTCCAATCTCACTTCGACTCCGACGTAGTCCTGAACGCAATCCCGAGGAAACGCTATGGACAATCCCAGGAGATGGGTCCACTTTGCTTGAGAGACTGGCAAACGAAACGGACGAGCGCGTGCTTCGCCGATACCGTGTTGCCGTTGTGAACAACAACCCTCAACAATGGACAGTGTTACAAGTCATCAATTCCAATGCAACGTGCCCACCCCTGTTGCCCGACATGCGGGGATTTGTGCCTCACCCTGTCTTGTCAAACGTGTTTCTTCCTGTGGGTTATCAACTGACGCCGTCGATCCGACCACACATTTTGGCGAAAACGATCGGCTTGAAAGCGGGCGACATCGTGTGGCTCCAACTGAACGCCGGCGGCACGTTCACGAGACATCGGGTGCCGTTAATGTCATTTCAGAACTTAGCGGATCTAGTCCGCTACCATGTGGCTCCGACCGCAAAATTGCGTGGACTCGGTCAGCGCACGCCGATTTTTAGCCTACCTCGTTTCGTTGTGGAAACGGAACCACAATCGCCGGTGTTTATCACACGCTCCGAGTCAATCGGGACTGCCCCCGATGCACTAACTCAAGGCTCGCGGGAAGGCTGGCTGAGTCGTTCGCTTGGACGGGTGGCCGGAAAACTCTTGAGCGGAAAAGCAGTTGCACAAACTGGGAAGAAGTATCGCAAACCCGACCACCCGAAACCAACTCCAGCGCTTGCCCCTCCCGTCCGGCTTCTGGACAAATTGTCGTCACCGCAAATCCTGTTAATGGGCAACGAGTGGACGGCACGGCGGCTGGAATTGGAGCAACGGATTTTGACGGACCTCCCTCGCCTGCCACCGGCGTCGCGGGCACTACTTTGGAGCGAATTGGCAGAGGTTTACACCGCAGTTGGGTACCCGGCGGACGCCGCGGTTTGCTGGTTGAACGCGATTTGGGACGATGACCCGCCGCCGTTGAAATGGCTGAATTACTGGCTTGCTGCCGAGAGCCGGGCCTCGCGCTTGACACGCGGGCCACTTGAACTACCAGTTTTGTTAAACGAAGTCCGATCTGCGCAGGCAGCCCGTGTGGCGATGGCCTACCTGTGTTGGGGCGCCGCACAGCCGTCACCGCCTACAGAATTGTTCGCACATCTCGGCGATCTCGTGGGCTTGTTGGACGATCACGAGGAAGAACTACCGGCCCGTGGCGTTTGGCTCGCCCGGCTCGCCGTGTCGAAACTAACGGACGGCGACGCGCTAGGGTTAGCGCGGTGCCGGGATCGGGTGTTTCAACGACTCGTCGATAAAGGGCCGGGACTCGACCTTGATGCGCCGTCCTTCTTGCGGTTCCGGGGTGTCGCGGCGGGGGAGCGATTTTCGACCGCCCGAGAATGGCTGATTCGCATCCGCGAACCCATCCATCGCTGGCTCAGTCGGATAACCACCTCGGGGCGGCTTCAGTGGGCGGGCATTGACGGCGAACTCACCAACACGACTGCCTACGCGGATCTCATGGTGGCGTGGGGTCTGAGTGTCGTCGGCGATCGGACGCGATCCAAAGAGCTTGAAAACCACGCAAGTCGCGTCCTGTTGGAAAGTACCGGGGCTGGTCTCGATCCCGCAGTGGCTCGAATTCTTCTAGCCACGTTCACCGATCGGATCCGTGCTGCACAAGATGGGCGAGCGGATACTCCCAGACTTCGGAGCGAGTTGCGGATTGAGTTGGGTCAACTCGATGACTTAGCCCGATATGCCGTGGACAAAATGCGGGCCACAATCGGCATCCTTGAGCCGAATGAATTGGTGAACGCCTATCAGGGGCGCGACCTCGCGGGGTTTTTAAGCACCGACGCGTTGGGTCAGCGACTCACGAAATTTCTTACGACACGAGCACCCCTACCGCAGGTGAGCAACGGCTGGAGTCTTCTGGCGATTGATGACGCCCATCCACCTGCCATGACGATGCCACGCATCATTTTCACGCTCCTCGAAATGGCGCCGTACCTCGACCCGCAACTTGTGGCCGCAGTGATCCCCCAAACGATACGCGCGATCGAACTGATCCCGGAGTGGGTGCGATTGGGAATCCCGCACGCCGATGCCACCACGATGACGAACCGCTTCGGACGGCGAATGCTGATGGCCGCTTGCCATGCCGCGAGTCTGTTCCAGCTTCCCGACTCGTTTCGCGCCGCCACGGAGGCATTAATCGAACGCTGTGAGACACCCGATTCGGTGACGGCGCTACTCTTTGAACCGATCGCTAGCACTTACTTCCGCTGCTTGCGACGACTGGGCCTCACCCAACTTGCCGCCGTGCTTCTCTCGCGGTTACGGGGTGGTACGGAGGCCGGGCCGCGCGAATTGGGCCTCACCGTCGGGCTGTTCGCAATTGGTGACGAAGATGCGGGGAACCGGGTACTCGACGCGGCCAGGGATCGATTGTTCGTGAAAGGCATCGGCGATGACCGCGAACGCACCAGCGTCGCCATTGCCTACGCCACCGCACTCGCCCACGCACCGCCCCGTATCGCGCTCGGTCGTCTCGAAGAACTCTTCCTGCGGTTGGACATGGTCACAACAGCGGGAGCCACAAACCGCTACTACACCCTGAAGCCGCTGCAACTGATTGACACCGTCATTCGCGCCGTGGTCAGCGACGATTTTTCGCTCGGGCCAGGTGTGCGTGGCTGGCTTGATGACGACGAATTCTTGATTCGCCTCCGGGTGACCCGTGAGTTGCAAGCCGCTCTGAAACGAATGGAAGGCTGAATTCGATCAACTGGTAGCGTGCCGATTTCAAGCGTGTGCTCGAATTGCTGCCGTGTTTCGGGTGATTGGAAATGAGGGTGTAACTCAAAACGTAGTCGCTGTGTGGTTAGTCTTCTTTTTGACTACCAAAGAACGGAACCATGCCCGATAAGCGTCGGAAATGATCGTCAACCTGAACGTAATCCCGAAGTGTAAAGCAGTAGCAGCAACGACCGCAAGATTTTCGGAGCAGTCATCCAGCACGTCTTGACGATTTCGAGATCGCAAAGGGTCTTTCACAGACCAGATAGAAGCCGTAGCACATTCCGCACGTTAGCAGGATGATTGCAAAATCCAGCACAATGCTGTCACCCGGCAAGAACTGCCGTAACAACTGCGTGGCTATGAATCGCAGCCGGCTGTGAAGGAGGTAGATCGAATACGACATGGCGCCGATGGTATTGGCCAAAACCCAAGGCCAACGCAGAATCCGGTAGGGCGAAGTCATTGCCCGAAAAATAACAGCATCGAACCCTTGAGCAACCACGAGCACCCAGGAAAAGAAAACCGCGAAGCCCAACGAAGTGATCGGGCGTCCTGAATACACGTACACCAAGAACCCGACGACAGATCCCACAGTTAATAGCCCACAAATCCAGGCTGTTCGGTGGTTCAGTAGCCGCGTCAACACGTACCCACTTTCCAAAAGCCAATACACCAGACACCCCAACGCGAACATCGGCCAGTACGGCAAAAACACCCCGCTCAAGGTCACATTAGTTGAGAACATACAGGGCACAGAGACGGCTGTGGTGAATACCAACACGGGGTAGAACCACCGGCGCGTTGCTAACGCGAGTGCCGTCATGAAGTAAAACTGAACTTCCAGGGCCAACGTCCAATAAACGGCATTCAACGTCGTGAATTTAAACTGGAGGTCAGTGGCACCGGGGACAACCGCGAACACTTGCGTGAGGGTCACAATCCGCAGCCAATCCCAGAAACCGTAATCAAGAAACCCGTAGTTCAAGTTCTGGGCAGATGGCGCGGTGTACTGCCCAGTCTTTAGGCTACTTAACCCTTCAATCACGAACGGAACGCTGACCACGACCACGATCGAAAACCAGTACGGCGGGTAAATCCGTCGGACCCGGCGGTACAAGAATCCCCAAACACTCTCGTCCGATTGAATCGTCTTTCGCGCGGATGCCGTGATGCAAAATCCCGAGATGACAAAAAACATCGGCACGCCAAGGTGTCCGATTTTGAACAAGGCATACAGGCCGGGACACGCCTCTCGAAAAGCGGTTGAGAACTCGAGGTGAAACGTAAAAACCCAAAGGGCGGCCATTCCGCGAAGAGGTTCCAACAATGCGTATCGCAAAGGCGACCTCACGGTTTAGCTGTACCCATCGCTTAAAAAGTCTTGATGAACAGACCCAACGAATTTAGTATTTCCGGCGTCAAGAGGTAGAGACGCAGAGAACGAATGAAGGTGAACCCTTCGCCGCCGCCTAGATGGTACTCGTGGTCGAATGAGACAGATTGTGGGTCTACCATCGCCTAGACTGCGGTTGCAGATTCCAGCGGGCAAGTTGGGGTCGCTGTCGTGGTGTGATGTTTCGGACGGCACAATTGATCCGCCGATCGGGCAACCAACTGGGCGCTTGGAGCATGATCGAGTTGCCTACGCTGGGGTTGAGGCAACAGTTGGCGTCGCCATCAATTGGGATACGAGTTTGACAGTTCGCTCGGCCATCCGATCCCAATCAAACCGCGACACGGCCCATTCACGAGCGGCATCACCCATTTGATCGAGGCGTTGGCGATCGAAAAGAAGCTCCAGGACTGCCTTGGCGAGTGTGTCCGGGTTCGTGCAATCGACTGTAATTCCCGTATGCGGCACACTCATTGTTTCCGCAGTGCCACCCGACTGCCCGGCCAGTACAGGTCGGCCACACGCTTGGGCTTCTAAAAGTACAATTCCGAACCCTTCGATATCACTGCCAACTTGTCGGTTCGGCAGTGCGAACAAGTCACACTGTTGGAACGCCTGAAGTATGGTGTGTTGATCCATTTCGCCGTAGAACTGCACGTGGTTCTCAAGCCCCTTCTCTTTCACGAGTGCTTTCAAGCTGGCCGATTCGACGCCGTCACCCATGACCGCATAGAGGACGTTGGGAATCTGCTTGCGGATTTGTTGGAGGGCCAGAATCATGTGATCGTGCCCTTTCCGGCGTTGTAGCCGACCAACGGATAAAATCACCGTCCGGTCCGTCCAGTTCAACCGGGCACGGACACGCGGACAGGGTTGGGCCGGTTTGAAATAACTCGTGTCAACCCCCGGCGTCAAAACGTGAACCTGACTCGCAGGAACGCTCCATTCGGAGATCACGATCTGGCGGGTATTTTCACAGTTAGCCACAACGCCAATCGCTTGTCGAAGGATTCGCCGCGCCATCCAGCGGTGTTGGCGGCTGGTCATGACGCCCGTGACGGCGGCACCGACGGGAAGTTTTAAGTCCTCGCCGTGCGCCGAAACAATGTATGGCAAACCAGTCCACTGATGAACTAACCAACCGATCCAGCCCTCCGTCACACACCGACCACACCACAACGCACTGATTTGTTCCCGACGACACATGTCGTTGATTTTCATCGCCAACCGAAAGTAGCCAGCGAACCCGGTGCAACTGATCGTTCCCGTTTCGCGGAGGGCCATCGGGAGCCGTGAAATGGAGTTCGCGTGATTGGCGTCAAATTCTTCGTCGCCCGGACAACGTCCCGCCGCAACCACAACCCGATCCGATGGAAGGCGACGCAGCAGTTCCCAGAGGTACCGTCCACTCCCGCCAATTGAAGGCGGGAAGTGTTCGCTAACCAGTAAGACTCTCTTCGGAGAAACCGATATCGGGTCCGTGGTTCCAAGTTTGGCAGAGATCGGCGAAATCACGACTGTGTCGTGCTTTGCGCCAGGCAATGAATCGTTCAATTTTTTAGTGTCGTGGAGACCCAACCCCGTGAGGGGTTTGGACGGTGTAGTCAGGCCGACGGCTTTGGGAGATATCAGAGTAGTTGGCTTCATGGGCGAAACCTCAATGCTGTCGTGGCAGGTTATTGGCTGAGGCGGTATGAGGTTCTGAAAGAATTTATCTATCGAGTATTAACAACGACTTCAACGCCATTCGTCAATCACGTTGCTTGTTAAAGTTCTTAGGTTAGTTGCTGACTTCAATCAGCTCGGCATTACTCCGGGAATCGCTGCTCTGAAGGCAACGGCCTCGTTGTCCAATTCTCTGAAACCGTTGGCTGCGTTGATACGATTTCAGCACGTTTTACAGTTCCCGCAAGACCCTGCTTCGCCATAACACTCTGGCAAAAGCTGTGCCACCCCGCAAGTTCGGAGCGTAGTCGAGACATCTTTATGACGAACTATTTACCCAGGTGGTTCCGTGGCCGCACGAACGATTCGTTTTTTAGGACATGGTTACCATAGCATCCGAATAATTAGCCGGGTGATATCATGGGTCAAAAAACTCATTTTACCTAAGGCATATGTCTGCGGGCGACCCAACGGACGACGGACCGCGTGACCGCGTGGGGTAGGCGGGTTAAGGTAGAAT
>JAYSXU010000700.1:0-3181 GCA_043716965.1 Fimbriiglobus sp. | reverse complement strand
GCCCGACATCGCAGTGTCGATTGGCAGTTTAAGGTGGACGACGCCCGATTGAAACTGAAGTCGATCTACCCGAAATTAGAAGTGTGACAAAGCACTAGCCGGATCGTGAACGGGTCGCCGTACCGCCGCGCGTGACCGTCCAAAAACGGCAGCGGCGCGTTCGAGTATCGCAACAGTTGCATCACTGCGGATGTCGGCGGCCCTGGTGGTAATTCTGGAACCGCAGGCGGCATTGTGGTTCACTCCACGGGAAAACAACGTGGGGTCCATTCTCACCGGGCTGGGCGGCTTGTGCAACCGCAACACAATGATCCTTACACGCTGATGGGACCAGCACGACTAGATCGGGCTTTACACTTCGGTGGTTTTTGGCATAACCCGTTCACTCTTGATAACACGAAACCAGTTTGTGGGGATCTGCGTGCTCGGGTGGGGAACCGGGGCGCAGCGACTCTCTTCACGAACCGGAGGGGGATTTTTTATGGACCGTTTTGCGGTACGGGTGGGCTTGGTCGCACTTGTGGCGGGGGGTTGTCTCACGGCCTACGCGGCGGAGCCGATTCCGAGCGAAAAACTTGAAAACAAGCCGTGGTACTCGCGGCTCGTAGGGGATTCCAAACCGAAACCGGATGCGGACAAAACGTTTGCCGCTACACCCCCGCGACCGTTTGCGGCATTGACCCTTGACCCTGCTGTATTGACCGACGCCTTGCGTGCGGAACAGGAAGCATGGGATCGCCGGATGGAAGTGTGCCGGAAGCTGCGCGAAGTCGCGTCACCCGGCGATAGCGAAGCGATTACCAAGCAAGCCAACGATCTCGAAAAACAAGCGACGGCACTTTACCACCAACGGGTAGCCCGGCTCGGTGTGAAGGGTCCGGTGCGCGGACCTGTTGATTCGATTGATCGAATGCTCGGCAGCGGTGCGGCTCTGGACCCGACCCAAATTGCATCCCCGAAACCGACCTTAACCGACAAAACCGCGACCGCCCAAAACCGTGCGTTCAAGGTGGTGAACCCGTGAAAAAATTAGCACTGCTCGCCCTGTTGTTGCCCGGACTCGGCTGTGTCCATTTGCAACCCGTCGGACCAATGGCGAAAGCCCTCGGTACGAAACCGGCTACCACTTCGGCTGGTCCTGGCGTCAAAGTAACCGAAGCCCAAGACTCGCCGATGGGGCCGATTATTCAAAATGCCCCACCACCGCCATTACCCGCATTGCTGGTGACACCTGGCGAAGTCTCGGCTGCGAATCACCAAGATGCGGCCAGCCGGTTGATGCGCGAAATGGAAGCGGATCGCAAAGCAATGGAGTCAATGCCACGCTACGCCGATGTATCCGTCATCAAGAAATGATTGCGAATTCCGTCCGAAAACAGACTTGCACAACGCGGGGCGTAGTGGCTAAAATTCCACTATGTTGAACGGTTGTCACCTTTCTTCCCGCGAGATGCCATGAAAACTGCAACGTACTACTCTCGGTTCCCAAGCCCGATTGGGGAATTGCTCCTGATCTCCGATGGTGTTGCAATCACCGGACTCACAATGCACCAAAATTGGGACGATGTCCGCATTCAACCCGACTGGATCGCTGCTGAAGAACCGTTTGTCGATGTGAAATCGGAACTGACAGAATACTTCGCAGGCGAACGGCACGAGTTCACGGTGCCTGTCAACCTGACTGGCACCGCGTTTCAATTGCAGGCTTGGGAGCAACTTAAGTCGATTCCCTACGGCGAAACAATTACTTACGGCGAACAAGCTCGCCGTTTGGGAAACCCTGCCGCCAGCCGTGCCGTCGGTACGGCGAATGGCCGCAACCCCGTCTCCATCATCGTTCCCTGCCATCGCGTCATTGGCTCAACCGGACACCTTGTGGGTTACGGCGGCGGTATGGATCAAAAAGACTATTTGCTGAAGTTGGAAACTCAGGCGAATGCAGCGACCAATTCCGTGTGAAGGCGGATTATCAGGTTGTTACGTTGGGAATTCTAAACTCACAGTTCGTATCATGTCATAGTCCCATTTTGTTGGAGATCTTCACGGTTGACAGCCGATGTTAACACTTCGGTGGCTGTGGGGATTGCTCGGAATCGGGCAAACACATTCCTACGGAAATTTCGCGTTAGTCTCGCCAAGTGTGGCAATCTTGGTCTACATTTGACTTTTAACGAGATTTTTGTCCGACTGGCCTTGTAATCGCCGGTATAATACTTGTGAAGGAACGGGCAACCGACCGCGAACCTCTTCGCTTTTCGGAAGTCAGTTATATTCGGTTGTGGTCATTAACCCTGCCACGACCTAAAATCTTTCGCTTACCGCTCGAATGCGACCGGAACCGCACCGACGGAACCCACGACGACTAATCCCGTTGGGAACGCCACTTGGAGGCAAGCTCCAGGTTTGAGCGCGTGTCGTGGTATCACATTGGGGAAGACGACTTATGCCGGCCGCCGGGCCGGGGATCAGGATAGACGACAATGAGCCGGATGTTTCAAACTGCAAACGCGACTGATGACCGTCTATTACCGGACGAGGACGCTTCGTTGACAACCGCGAATGAAGACCCCGACGATGATGACGATGACGACGACGATGACGACTTGCCGATCGACCCGTTAGCGGACATTGCCGGCCCGACTGCGGAAGAACTTCCGCCCGCCGAAGAACCGACTCACGCCGACGAGTACGCGAGTGGCCCGGACGATGCGCTAGGTCTTTACTTACGCCAAATGGGCCAAATTCGCTTACTGAAGCCGCTCGAAGAACGGTCCCTGGCAGTCTCACTCGAACGGAACCGGACTCGGTTCCGGCGGGCGTCGTTGCTCTGCGCTTACGTTGTGGCCCGTGCCACGACGACCCTGGAAAAAGTTCGGGACGGACTGGCCGCAATCGACCCGCTGATTGACGTCTATTCCACCGAAGAAATGAAGCTGAGTCGGGTCGAAATTATCGCGCGGATGCCGCACAACCTGCCGCTGATTCGCCGACTGCTTCGGGAAGAAGCGCAGGCGTTTGCGATCGGGTTGGACATCGAAGGCACCGCAGAATACCACGAGTGGCGAGTGTCCCGGTTCCGCCGGTTACACAAGCTGGAAAAACTCATCAATGAACTGTCCCCCCGGACGGAACACATTGAACGCTGGGTGGACGAGTTGCACGACATGGCAACGGAAATGAA
>JAYSXU010000699.1:0-9524 GCA_043716965.1 Fimbriiglobus sp. | reverse complement strand
CAACCGCGGAGACTTTGGGCTGGCTCATGACGGCGACTATAGCCACACGGCCGGACTTCGAGAACCCGATTCACAACGCCACTGCGTAACTCCTAACTTAGTTGAACCCAGCGAACACAGAATTGTGCATGAAATCGGGTTACATGATCGCAAGGATCACGAAAGCACGAGAACACGAAAAGTACAATCGATGAGAGCTGGTCAATCGAACGGATCTCGCATTCGGTTTCGTGCTTTCGTGATCCGATCGGTTTAGGTTCTGTGCGGGCGACTTCGATAGCAGCTTGTGGATGTCACGTCCCTGTTTCTCCTCAATCTTGGCGAACTCGCAAGTTCAAGTGAATCGGCGGTGGCGATTGTGCCGATTGTTTGGTTGATGCGACTATCTGTGTTTGTTTGGATGTCGTCCGACGGTATCGGTGCAGCAAGGGAACCCGGTCATGGAACACGGAGTGTGGAAGAACACAATTGCGGTGCTGCTGCTGTGGAACTGCACCGCAATGGGGCAAGCTCCGCTTCCCCAATTGCCCACCCCTCCGTCATTACCTGTTGCCAATAATACCGACGCCAGTCCCCGAGAAGGCGACCTGCTCACGTTTCGCACGTCTGGTCAACCGGAACGGCAAGTGAAGATCGTTAAGTTGTGTGGGGCGGGCGACCCGGACGGTCTCGTCGATGTTCTCGATACGGGGACGGGTGCCCGTTACAGCATTCCTGCCAAAATCTTCGCCGCGATGGTGCGGACCGCGAGCATCTCGCGCCCTCCGGTTCCGGCTCCAGTTCCACCGCCCACGCTGCCGAATTACGGCCAAACTTTGCCGCCGTTGAACCTGTTGCCGACGACGGACCGCGACCTGAGTAAATACCCGACGCCGCGTCCGGTGCCTGCCAACGAGAACGGTTGGCCGAAAAACACGTCCACGGCGGCATTGACCAGCGCGCAACGATTTCCCTCGACGACGCAATTCCCGTCCACCAAGAAGGGAAACGCCAATACACCGCCGCAACGAACCGCCGATCTTCGTTCCCCGACACCGACTGTGGAGAATGTCCGCACACTAATGCAGGACCGGACTCCGCCGCCCCCCGTGATCGTAAACCGATCGAAGCCCGTCGAAACCGCTTTCACGTGGTCGCCACCGAAGTTGCCTGCACCCTCGTTGCCACCCGCGCCGGTTTTGCCGTCATCCATGACGCCACCCGTGCCGGTTTTGCCGCCATTCTCACCGACGCCGACACCATCCCTACCAACCACGGTACGTTGGGAGCCAGTGGCCCCGGTGCCAGTGCAGCCAGCAATTGCGCAAATTGCGTCGTTCAATCCGGTACCGGAACCGAAAATCGTTCCCGTGGCTGTTTTACCGACAGCCGTCGAACCTGTTCCTGTGATTCCAACTTTTGTTGTTCCTGAACTACCAGCGTCAACACCGACTGAACGGGTCTCGCTGTTTCCTAAAATTACGGTGCCGATCGCAGTGTTACCGACAGTCCCTGAGATCACCTCAGTGACTACCTTGGCGACGACCTCGGTTCTCCCAAAAGTTGCCGTCCCAATGGTCGCGGTGCCAATCGTTTCGGAGAAGCCGATTCCGGCCCCGGTGTTAGCAACGAACTCGCTGGCACTGCCGCCAACACAGCCAAATACGTCCACGGTTGTCTTGCCGAATATCGTCATCAAGCCGCCTGAATACGTGCCGGTGCCACTTTCGGACATCGAATTGGAATCAAAACCCGTGACTCAACAGACAGTGACTCAACAGACAGTGACTCAACAGATAGTGACTCAACCCGTCGTCCCTCCGGCGTTGACACGATCACCAACGCCGGTGGCAACCGCCATTCCGACCAGCGCTCCGGTCACTCCTACATTGGCACCGCCTGCCCAGTTTCCCACCATCGCCGAGTTGCCGACCATCGCACAGTTACCGGCGTCGGTGACGATGGCCAAGCCCGTTGTTCAGGTCGAAACCGTGTCAGCGACGTCCACGGTTGAAAGTCTGTTGCTGCCACTACCGAACGTGATGGCGGATGAGATTCAACCGTTTGTTCACAACTTGTTCACAGCCATGCGCCCCTCAATCCGGGAACGGGGCGCGACGGCATTGGCTGAGTGTCGCTTCGGCTCCAAACCTGAAGTGAAAGCGATCATCGCCCGCGCGGCGTTGCTCGACCCCGCACCGAACGTCCGGGCGACTTGTATCAAGCTGCTTTCCACGCTGGGCTATCACGAGACGACCTATCTCGATTTCCTGGACGCCTGCTGTTCGGACTCCGGTCACCCGCAAGTCAAACAAGCCGCCATTGATGCCTTGGCGAAGCTCACGTCCCGTAATTAACTGATCCGATTAGGGCTGACTCATGACACTTCCGAAACCACCAGACACCTTCATTGCCTTCACCCAACAGTACCCCGCAATTGCGGAAGCGTGGCGATTGATTCAAGATGCGGGAACGGTCGGCCCGCTTGACGACAAAACACAACGACTCGTGAAACTTGCCGTGGCCATCGGGTGCCTACGGGAAGGTGCCGTTCATTCGGCAGTGCGGAAAGCGATTGCCGTTGGCGTGACCAACGCGGAGATGGATCAACTCATCACATTGGCCGCCGGGACGTTGGGTTTCCCGTCAACAGTCGCGGTCTATTCTTGGATTCGGGACGAGTTGGCGAAACAAAGTGCATGAAGATGTGATGGTCGATTCATTCCAATTCCGAATTTTACCTGAGCGGAGGACGTTAGTCCTCCGAGGTTGCGATTGCTCGGAGGACTAACGTCCTCCGCTCAGGTGGGACTCGGTGGGTACTTCAAATTACACCAACGATTCGAGCAAATACTTCAACTTCCGGACCTCGGGTTCGACCGGGAACGGGTTGTCTGGTACGTCGCGGATGTCTACCGTCAGTGTCCGCTCGTACTTGTACCGTTCGAGTTGCGTGACGATTCGACCATATTCGAGTTCGCCCTGGCCCACGCGGACCTGGAACAACTCGGGTTTCGAGCCGCTATCCCGCAACTTGGTGTGGCGAACGTAGGGGAACAGGGCGTCGTAATTCTGCGGCCCGTTCGGATTGATGAGATAGTGGCTGGGGTCGAGCGTGATCCCCAAACCGGAGATTCGACGGCACAACTCCATCGTTCCCAACGGGTCGGCAGTCAGGGTATCCGATCGGGTATCCACGGTCAGAATCACCCCCTCAGCTTCGGCGATTTTGTTCCACTCGGTGAGCCGACTGATCTCGGTATTCAAATCCGAACCGATCGCAGCGGCGGCGATCGTCAGGACCGGCACTGCCAACAGTCGCGCCAATCGGCACACGGCCCGCAACTGCGTGCGGCCGTCGGGGCCGTGCGGTTGGGCGGGTTCAAAATCAAAGGCCGCAAACGGTACGTTCGCGGTTTTTAGCTTCTGGGCAATTCGGGTGACATCGCTGGCAACCTCCGAGGGCCGCAAGTGCGGCCCTTGCTCATGCAGGGCAAGGTCGGCTTTTGTGAAGTGCATTTCCCGAATGACCCGGAGGGCGTCATCGAGCGCAAGCTTACTGAAGCACAACGTGGAACAAGCAACAAACACGGTGAACCCCCCAGTCCGATCTACCTCCCGCACGTCACCAACGTTGTTGGTGAGCGAAGTCGGCAGAACACCATTTGCGCCGGGGCGGCGCAACCCCCTCACTTGTCGCAATTGCGACGAAGTGAGTCCCCCTGAACACAAGCCAGTGCCATACCCAGAACCGGACCCGGACGCAAGCATTTACTGCCACAAAATCCCGATTTTGCTCTCCATTTTTCCCAACGATGGCGGTATCTACCCGGCCCACACCCGGCACGGCGAGAGGCAGAACATGGGCAACAACCCTGGCCAAGACTGGCTGCGAGGTTTGGATGAAATCGAACACGCCATCGGCGCGTGTCTATCGACCTTGGACCGCCGCGAAGCGCGCGTCACGGAACTGTTCCCGGATCACGGTCGCCCGATTCGGGATGTCACCCGGTTGCTCGATTCGCAATCCCATGCCAACGGCTGGGCAGAGCGGCTGGCCAAAGCCAACGCCCATGCCGAACAGGCGGAGTCGCTGGTCCAGGAAGTGAACGTCGATTGGGATCGGTGGCGTGAAGCGCTGACCACGTGGCAACGGTTGGTAGAACACCTACCGGCGAACAGTGTTGACACCCAAGTCGTTTACGAGGCGATTGCCGATGTCACGAATCACCGTCATCATCCCGGCGGCGGGTAGCTCCACGCGGTTCGGCGGGCCGGAGAAGAAGCCGTTTCTCACGCTGGATGGCAAGCCGGTCTGGCAACGCTCCGTCGAGCTCTTCTGCAACCGCGCCGATGTGTCCCACGTCTTCCTAGTCATCAGCCCGGACGACCGCGACGAGTTTCGCCAGAAGTTTGGCGGCAAGATTGCGCTGGTTTACAGCAACGTTCACGTCGTCGATGGTGGGGCGGAGCGGTTTGAATCGGTGGCGAATGCGTTGGCGCACGTGCCAAGTGACGGTGAGCTGGTTGCCGTTCACGATGCCGTCCGCCCGCTGACATCCGCCGCCCACATTGATGCGGTGTTCCAAGCTGCAACCGAACACGGCGCTGCGATGTTGGCGATTCCAGTTGCCGATACCTTGAAGCGGGTTGATCCGGCCACCAACCGTATTACGGACACTGTCCCCCGCTCTGGGTTGTGGCAAGCGCAAACGCCGCAGGTGTTCCGCCAGGATTGGTTGGTTGATGCGTATGCTCGTCGGTCAACATTCCCCGGCACCATCACCGATGACGCCCAACTCGTCGAAGCCGCCGGGCACGCCGTGGTGGTGGTGCAAGGTTCGCCGTTGAACTTCAAGATCACCACGCGCGACGATTTCACCCTGGCCGAAGCCGTCCTCAACCCCAAGCCGATCGACCCACTCAAACCCACGCGCGCCTTCCACGATGAACCGGCGTGGTGATGGAATAAATCCAGTTCTTGTAGGTCGTGGTCGAGGAGGCTTTGCGACGAGGCCCGACATGAGACTACACCCAGAAATATCTGATCCCAGTTCCTTCCCAGTCCCATGTCGGGCCTCGCAAAGCCTCGACCACGACCTACAAATCACGACCAATGAGGCCGTAAGAATTGAGCGGAAACAATTCCGGAATTAGCCGTTGACACCGCCTCACCACCACGGGTAGTGTATTAGTTAACTGACACACTCAATCGGCTGGTGGTGGGTTATGCAATTTCATGTTCGACCCGATTCGTCGATCCCGATTTATGAACAGATCATTTCGCAAGTCATCTTCTCGATTGCGGCGGAAGATGTGGCTGTCGGGGAGTTGATCCCGAGTGTGCGGGATTTGTCCCAGCAACTCATTGTGAACGCGAACACCGTGGGCCGGGCGTTTCAAGAACTGGAACGCATGGGTGTGCTGGAAACCCGGCGTGGGCTTGGCATGGCCGTCAGTGCGGATGGGCCAAAGCTTTGCCGGGAGCGTCGGAAAGAGAGTGTTCGGGAGCGGGTCCGCGATGCAGTTCGGGAAGCGGCTGCCGCCGGACTGACCCCGGACGACCTCCATCAACTCGTCACCAATGAATGGCCACGCATTGCCGCAGGCCGTAACGGACATTCCAAGTCGAACCACTAAAAGAACCTGGATCACCCCTATCGGAGCTTAACCATGTCTGGCGAAGAAGCGATCGCAATGGACCGCATCGTGGTCCGGTATCGGGGCAAAGCCGCCCTCGACGGGTTCACCCTGAGCGTCCCCAAAGGGGCGGTGTACGCGCTGCTAGGGGACAACGGCGCGGGCAAGTCCACGTCCATGAAAGTGCTAACCGGGCAGGTTCGACCCGACCGAGGCACCGCCAAAATCCACGGTCTCGATTGTTGGGCGAGAGCTGGCGACCTGCGCCACCGGGTCGGGTACGTCCCGGACCGGCCCAAGCTGTACGACTGGATGAAAATCAGCGAAATCGGCTGGTTCGCTGCCGGTTTTTACAAGGCGGGGTTTCAAGCCCGCTTCGACGAGTGGGTCGAACGGCTTCGGATTGACCCGACCAAGAAACTGAAAGACCTCTCGAAGGGCGGTTATGCCCGAGTCGGTTTAGCGCTGGCGATGGCGCCCGAACCGGAAGTGCTACTGCTGGATGAACCGACTTCAGGGCTAGATCTTATTACCCGCCGGGAGTTTCTCAGCAGTCTCGTCGAGTTTGCCGGGGAAGGGCGGACCATTCTGATTTCCAGCCACTCGATTGCCGAACTCGAACGCACCGCGAGTCATGCGGCCTTCGTGAAGGACGGCAAAGTGTTTCTTGCGGCACCGTTGGATTCCCTGCGAACCCGGTTCCGGCGCATCAGTATGCGCTGCGAAGGCATGGCCCCGGACGTGGCCAGCATCGGCACGGTCCTGGACACCCAACGCACCGGCCGGTTCGTGCAGTACCTGATTCAAGACCCGAACGTGCGGTTGCTGGAATCGGTGCAGAACACGCCGGGGATCACGGACTTTGAAGATCAAGTCGTTAGTTTGGAAGAAATCTACGCGGCCCTCATGTGCCATCCGACCGAAGGCACGGCAAGTTCCCGCCGGAGTTCGGTATTGACCGACGCGGCCCGAAACGGCGTGGTCGAAGAGGAGGTGCGATCATGACCCGTGTCCTCATCTGGAAAGAATTGCGCGAACAAGCTGCGGTGGTGATCGCGCTCACCGTACTAGGTTGCGGCGTGCTGGTTTCGATAGCGATGCTCCTCGACCCGCGCGACTCGGGCAGCCTCACCGATCTGAAATCGTTGACGATGGCCGGGCGGCTGGGGGTCGTCCTGTTGACGATGACGGCGGGCCTTGTGATCGGCGGAACGTTGTTCGCCGGGGAACGGGAAAACGGGTCGTTTCTGTACCTGGACCGATTGCCGGGTTCGCGGTGGCGAATCTGGTGGCGCAAGGTTGTCGCGGGAATCGTGATGGCTTCGCTTGCCACGGTCACGTTTGTCGGCGTCTCGGGCGCACTGGGTTTGATCGGCTCGCGTGACGAGTTCGCCGCGTGGGTCGTGGTCGCGTTCATGCTGTCGGCGTTCACGTTCGGCTGGGGTGCCGTCGGCTCGGTCCATGCACGAACCTCATTAGCGGCGTGCGGGATCGGGATTGTCTATGCGATCGTGTTTATTGTCGTGACGGCAATCATGACTCAAATCGGATTCTTACTCGTTAGTGTTGTCTTCCCGGACGTGTGGATGGAGTACCGCGGGATGTTGTCCGGACTCAATGGCGTCATTCCCGCGTTTGCCGCGATCTTCTTACCGCTCCCCATCTCGGCGTGGCTGTTCTCCGCACCGGACCGGGATCGAAAGTATGGCACGGCGCTTTCAATCTTTACGCCGGGCGGCGGGGTTCAGGCACCGCGAATTCAAATATCGCTCGGCTTCCTGGCGCCACAGGGGTGGTTCACCAACACCCGACGCCTGTTGTGGCTGTTCGTTCGGCAATACCGGGTCACCCTGATTGTGTTGAGTCTCGTCGCCCTGCTGGGTGGCGGCACGTTACTCATCGACGGGGCGATGCTGATTGTGGCGTGGCCCATCATCAGCTTGTTCCTCGGCGTGCTGGTCGGGGTAACCAATCTGAGCGATGAACAAGGTAGCGAAGCGTCGCAATTCTGGGGCGAACGGCGGTTGCCCGTCGGACGGATTTGGCGTGGGAAAGTGCTATCCGGACTGGCGATGACGTTCGGGTTGAGCGTCGTGATGTTGCTACCCGTCCTCTTCAAGGTGTTGGTGAGTGGGTTGAAAGATGCTCAGGTTTTGACCTCGTTGAACACCCGGATCATCGGCGAAGCGGGGTTCCCGCTCTTCAGCTACGCTTTCCTGTGGCCGGTCTACGGCTTCGTGTTTACCCACCTCGCGGCCATGCTGTTCCGCAAGGCGATTGTGGCCGGCGCGGTCGGGCTGATGTTGGGCGGGTTGTTCGCGGTCGTGTGGCTACCGTCGCTGTTCAGTGGTGGGATTCACGGCTGGCAAATTTGGCTGCCGGTGGTGTTCACCCTGCTCACGGCCCGGTCGTTGGCGTGGTCCTGGGTGACGAACCGGATCGGCACCCGGCGGTCGTTGTGGCGGTTAGCGATTGGTAGCACGACGGTACTCGGCTCGTTCGGATTCGGCATCGCCTACCGGGTTCTCGAAGTGCCGGAGATTGCCGAGGTTGAAGCCGACATTCGGTTCGCCGAGACGCTGCCCAGTTTCGACGAAAAGCAAGCCGGGCGTGACCTACGCCGGGCGGCTTCGCTGTTCAAAGAGAGCGAGCCGGCGCAATTCGATACCCCCCTGGACCCGCCGATTTACGTGGACCCCAACTGGTTGGAGCACGAGAAACTCTTTCGGCGAACCGGCCTGGAGCAAATCGCCACGGTCTTTGAAATCGGTTACCCCGCGAACCGACCCGACGTGGATGCGCTGATTGAAAAAGCGTTCAAAACGGATTGGGAAGAACTACTGCGCGAATCGGCCAAGAAGCCGACGGGCGTGATGGATGACCCGACCGAAATGACTTACGACTACCTGTTCACGAACCTGGACCTGCTACGGAAGATGATGATCGTCTACTTGGCGAGTGGCCTGCAAAAGCAAGTTCGCGGTCAACCGGAAGTCTTCGTCGAACGGCTCGAACTTTGGCTATCCGTAATTCGCAACATCAAGAACCGATCGACCATTGAGTCTGTTCATACTGCGATCGCGTTTGAAGTCTTCTTGTTCGAGGCATTCGATCAGTGGCTTGAAAAACTCGATGCCCGACCGGACTTGTTGCAGCGGGCGTTGAAAGCGATCCGCTACCACGACGAGCAAGAACCGTACAACCCACAATGGACATTGTTAGCTCAACAAACTGTCGCCCGCCGCGCGATCAACACCCCGTCCCAGTGGATGCCGAATTACCTGGACCGTAACATATCAGCCTTAAGTCCAGAAGCGCAAGCCGAATCGGATGTCGTGGCCTTCATGTGGTCGGTGCCGTGGGAGCAAGAGCGGCTCCGGCGCGTGATCGGGTTGGGGAACGTGCCGACCTGGTCCCTCGAACAACGTCAGTATTTACGGGGGATACCTGGCGCGGTCTTCCTGGGTATCCGCAGCAACGAACTGCTTCGTAGCCGGAAAGAATTCGATGTGATGGTCCAAACCCATCACCGCGCCGCAATGCTCAAGTTGGCGTTGCGATTGCACCACGCCAACAACGGCCAGTTCCCGAAGAAGCTCGAAGAGCTAGTGCCGAAGTATTTGGACAAGTTGCCGCTCGACCCGCACCAGCCGGACCCGACGAAGTCGTTCGGCTATCGCGTGTGTGTCAGCGGCGAAGCGATTCCGATCAATGACCAGAATGTTCGGTTCATCCCCGATCCCGATCTACTGAACATCGGCAGTGAAGACCCGAAAATACTAGCCAACGGCGTGGGGTCAATTTGCGGCTCGGTCGTCTGTTGGGGCCGTCCCGCCGGGTTCTTCGACCCGCCCTTCGTTGGGCCGCCGTTGCCGGACAACGAAGGTGGCGGGCCACCGGGCGGC
>JAYSXU010000698.1:0-3185 GCA_043716965.1 Fimbriiglobus sp. | reverse complement strand
ATTGAAACCGTTGCCAAAGTGATGCGAAGCATTGCGGAGTTGGAGAAGTACCAAATCATCATCTTTTCCCGCAAAGCCGAACACCTCATCGGCAGCGGCGAGTGGCAACCCTATCAAGGGGAAACGTCCGTCAAGCAGGTCACGGCGGCACTAAAAAAAGTGAACCCGGAGGGGGACACCAACATGTACGAAGCCTTCGACCTCGCGTTCAAAGCGCGACCGTCGGGCCTCGACACGATTTACCTGTTCAGCGACGGCCTCCCCACGAGTGGCGTCGGACTAACCCCCGAACAAGAGCGCACGGCCAGTAACACCGAACGCACGGAGCGCCTCTCGAAACACATGCTCACCTCGTTAAAAACCGGCTGGAATCGCCCCAGCACCACGGCGCGTGTCCGCATCAACTCGATCGGCTTCTACTTTGAAAGCCCCGAAGTCGGGGCGTTCCTGTGGGCACTTTCCCGCGACAACGACGGCAGTTTCGTGGGCATGTCCCGGCCGTAGCAACTTCACTCGTCGCATCGTGGAAACACACTGGACACCGCCCCACTTCGCTGACAAAATACCGTTCATACTCTCCGCACATTACCCAGGACACCTCATGCAACGCTACTTGCTCGTTGGTATCGGTCTACTCTTGTCGATGCCGGTTGTTGCTGCCGACACGTTTGCCCCGGACCCGGCATCGGTTCGGCGTCACGGCCCTGCTTACCGTTATCCACAAGCAGGCTGGACGGTCATCCACATTGAGGGTGACGCTTACCCGCGCGGATACCAGCACGGAAAACTGCTCGCCACGGAGATTGGCAACTACGTCCGGAGTTTGGCGGCGCAGCAAAGTAAGGCCGCACCCAACGACGGCTGGAAGCTCACCCGCACGGTCGTGAACGCGGCATTTCTTCGCAAGTTTGATCGAGAACTTCTCGACGAAATGCAGGGCATCGCGGATGGCGCATCCGCAGGCGGTGCGAAATTCGACGAGCGGCCACTGGACCTTCTCGACATCGTGTGCATCAACGTTCAGATGGAATACGAGACCCTCGATCACGCACTGGAGGCGTTACCGACTGGCCTTGAAGGGGTCAAGTTCCCCAAGGCCGCCGCGAAGCCGGTTGCGACACCGGCGAAGGACCACTGCTCCGCGTTCGCGGCCACTGGTCCGGCCACGGCAGACGGCAAACTCGTGATCGGCCACATCACCATGTCCGGGCTGGCGAACGCCCTCGATACCAACATCTGGATTGACGTGAAGCCGACCAAGGGGAACCGCGTTGTGATGCAAGGGTTCCCAGGGGCCATCTGGTCGGCGCAGGATTATTACCTCAACTCTGCCGGGATAATTCTCACCGAAACCACCATCGCCCAAACGCGGTACAACCCGGACGGCGTCCCACTGACAGCGCGGTGTCGCAAGGCCATGCAGTACGGCAACACCATCGACGACGTGGTGAAAATCCTGAGCGAAAAGAACAACGGGCTGTACACGAACGAGTGGCTGATCGGGGACGCCAACACCAACGAAATTGCGATGCTCGAACTCGGCACCACGACAACCAAGCTGTGGCGGAGTTCCAAGAATGAATGGCTGCTGCCGGGAACCGAAGGGTTCTACTGGGGCTGTAATAACACGAAAGATTTGGCCGTCCGGATCGACACGTTGCCGGGTCTGCAAGGTCGTCCGCAAGACATTAGCTGGCGACCCAGCGACCGGGATAAGGCGTGGTTGAAGCTCTACGACCAAAACCGTGGCAAGGTGGACGCAAGTTTCGGCAAGCGTGCCTTTGCAACGCCGCCCCTCGCCGCCCACTCCTCGCTGGACGCGAAAGTGACGACATCGGAGATGGCCAAGCGTCTGGATTCTCATGCCCTATTCGGCCCGCCCTACGGCCGCGTGTGGGAAGCCTCGGTGAAGGAAGACAAGAAGTATTATGAGGTACGAGACTTCGTGCCGAACGATTGGACGGTCATCACGACTGCGGCCCCGGCGAAGGCAGAACAGGTGGCCGTTGCGGACTTCGTGGACAAGATTCCGGAACGCCCGACCGACCCGCACACGGTGCCCGCATGGCAAGGGACTTTACTTCCCAAATCGGATGCGGATGTTTGGTTGACAGCCGGGTTCGCGGGGTATGAGCGAGTCGTCGCGCTGGAAAATGCACTGCGGGAAAAGAGTGACGGCACGTTGACACCCGGCGATACCGAGCGGGTCCAACTGGCACTCTTTCAGAATCAAGCGACGTACTTGGCCGCGAAAGTTCAACGACCAAGTTGGCTGAAGTCCGACCACGCGAAGCCGAGTGTCAGCCCGTTGACACTGGAGTTGGACCGCGACCGCTGGCACACGGAGCAAGCCCACTACGGCGTGCTGGCGTTCGCAGCATTGCGGGGATTGATTGGGGACGACACGTTCGGTGATTCGATGGACGAGTTTGGGCGTGTCCACGCTGGGAAGCAAATCACCATAGCGGACTTTACAGCGGCGGTTGGCAAAACCAGCGGTAAAGACGTGGCCGAATTCCTGAGCCGTTGGCAACCGCCGAGTGTCGCGGGACGTGCCGTCAGTGTCGTCGGTTGGGTGCGGCACCCGGACGAGACGGTGATTGTGTACGGCACCCAATCCGACAAAGTCGGCAACAAGGCGGCGGCGGAACTGTTGCAATCGGCGGTGCGTGTCAAGTGGTCCAACATCGTGATTCCGACCGTCGCGGATCAAGATGTTTCGGACGATATGTTGAAGGGTAAGCATGTCGTGCTGATCGGTCGCCCGATTGCGAACTCCGTGACGAAGCGGTTTGTGAAGGCGTTCTCCGTCACGTTCGGCCAAGATTCTGCCACGGTCAACGAGAAGGTTTATGCCCACGAACGGACGGCGATTGTGGCTGCGGGTGTGAACCCGATTGACGCGAAGTATTCCGTGGTGGCGATCGCCGGGTTTTCTGCCGACGCCACGTACTGTGCTGCCGAATCAATCATTGATGCGCCTTCGGCAGAAGTGCTAATCTTCCCGCGCGGCACGGCGGCAGTCCCGATCGTCATTCAGCACGGCTTGCAACAACTGTCCGGAACACGATGACGACCCCCGTCGCGCCGATGATCGCGGTGATGCAAGATGCCACAGCGACCATCGGCGTGGGGGAGTATCGCAATTGCGGCCAGATGATCGCGGGCAGTGTCTCCGTATTCGG
>JAYSXU010000697.1:0-3188 GCA_043716965.1 Fimbriiglobus sp. | reverse complement strand
GCGAACTCCTGGTCGAAGACTTTCGCGTTCGGGCGTTCATTCAAAAGTACCTGACCCGATCGCGGGATCGCAAGGAACAGCGTCCGGCGATTGCGAAGATCAAGATAGAGCGGACCCGTGAGCGCGTCATCATCACGATTTATTCGAGCCGTGTTGGTGCCATCATCGGCAAGAAGGGCGAGAAAATCGAGAAGCTGACCAAGGCACTCGAGAAGCTCACTCGCCGCCACATCGACGTGAAAACGATTGAAGTGACCCGGCCCGAAATTGACCCCCAACTGGTTGCCGAAGACATTGCCGAACAACTGGAAAAACGAGCCAGTTTCCGCCGAACAATGAAGCAAGCCATGCAGCGGGCGATGGAAAACGGTGCCAAGGGCATCAAGCTGCAACTGTCGGGTCGGCTGGGTGGTGCGGAAATGGCTCGGTGTGAAAAGGGCATGGAAGGCAGTATTCCGCTTTCAACCCTTCGAGCTAAAGTCGATTACGGGTTCACCGAAGCCTCGACGCCGCAAGGCAACATCGGAATCAAATGTTGGATTAACAACGGCGATTATTTGAGCGGGGAGATCAACGATGCCACTGATGCCCAAGCGGGTCAAGTACAGAAAAAACCAACGCGGCGTCGTAAGGGGTAATGCCACCCGAGGCAACTACGTTGCCTACGGGGATTACGGCTTGCAGTCCCTCGAAGCGGGTTGGTTGAGCGCGGAGTGTATTGAATCGGGCCGGATCACGATGACCCGGTTCGTTTCGGGAGAAGGCCGGTATTACATCCGCGTCTTCCCGCACAAGAGCGTCAGCGCCATTGCCGCCGAAACGCGGATGGGCAAGGGCAAAGGCGAACCAGAATACTGGTGTGCCGTGGTCAAGCCCGGCCTGATCCTGTTTGAAATCGGCGGGATTGCTGAAGCGGCTGCCAAGGATTGTTTGGCGCGGGTTGCCTATAAGATGCCGTTCAAGTGTCGATTTGTGAAGCGGTTGCCGAGCGTTTAATTCGCCGCCGCCAGCTAAAGCGTTCAGTGTCGCCTGATTTACCAGTGAGTGAGACGATGAAGACGAGTGAACTTCACGGGATGAGCGACGATGTCCTCGCGCTGACCCTGACTGATACCGAAAAGCACTTGTTCCAGCTTCGTTTTCAATCGGCGACCGATCGCCTGGAAACACCAAGCGAGATCAAGAAAGCGAAGCGCGACATCGCCCGCGTCAAGACCGAACAACACCGTCGAGTTCTGGCGAAGATGCTGTCGATTTCCGACGAGCAACTCGCCACGACGATCGCGGACCTGCACACCAAGACCGAAGAACCTGGCAAACGTCGCGTCAAGCGGACGATTCACCGCTACGAGATGATCTTAGCCAGCCGCGAATCTAAAAAGACGACGGCTGCACTGCCGGCGAAGGGGAAATAAGCTATGGCAGACACCCAGACCCCTCCCGCAAAAGCAGCCGACGCCGATCTGGATCGGGGCGCACGCCGAATCGTGACCGGGATCGTGACACGCGATAAGTCCGACAAGACACGCCGGGTCGAGATTCAACGACTCGTGCAGCACTCGAAGTACGGCAAGTTTGTGAAGCGCCGGACCGTGTTGTACATTCACGACGAGAAGAACGATTCGCACCTGGGCGATACGGTTGAAGTCATGGAATGCCGCCCGCTGTCCCGCACGAAACGATGGCGGTTGATTAAGGTCGTGACGAAGGCACCAAGCCGAACGCTATCGGGTCTCGAAGGAGCCGTTGCTGGCAGTGCGTTACCCGCCGCGACTGGCGCAAAAGAGTAATTCCGAACACGCTATTGGATACGGTGCCTTGACATGATTCAGATGTATACCTACCTCGATGTGGCCGACAACACCGGGGCGAAAGAAGTGATGTGCATCCAAGTGCTGGGTGGCAGCAAGCGTCGGGTCGCCTATTTGGGCGACGTGATCCGGGCCAGTGTGAAGAAGGCCTTGCCGGGTGGTGACGTGAAGCCCGGAGACGTGGTCAAGGGCGTGGTCGTTCGCACCCGCGTTGCGACCCGTCGGGAAGACGGTAGCTACGTTCGGTTCGACCGGAATGCTCTTGTGCTACTGGATAACGATAACAACCCGCGTGGCACCCGGATCTTCGGTGCAGTTCCCCGTGAATTGCGGGCGAAGTTTAATAAGATCATCAGCCTCGCTGCTGAAGTGGTTTGAGGCGAAACCTCGCACGAGTTGAGACACGGTGGATTGAACTATGTACATTCGCAAAGATGATACCGTCGAAGTCCTCGCCGGTGATGACAAAGGCAAGCGCGGCAAGGTGCTGCTCATCAACCGCGCTGATGGGAAACTGGTCGTCGAAGGCGTCAACCGTGTGTATAAGCACATGAAGCCGTCGCGCCGCAACCAGCAAGGTGGTCGCCTCTCCAAAGAGATGGCCATTTGTGCCTCGAACGTCGCACTGATTGACCCAAGTACCGGAACGGCCTGCCGGGTTGGGGTTCGCTATTTGGAAGATGGCACGAAAGAACTTTTTGCCAAGAAGAGCGGCGCGCGGATTCGCGTCCTGAGCAAAGCAAACCCGAAGTACGCCAAGAAGAAATAGTCGTTGCGTTTATTTAACCGAGCGGCTCCGTCAGAACTGGGGTCGCAATGAGGTGCTTGGATCATGGCCCGGCTGCACGATAAGTTCACCAAAGAGATTGTCCCCGCACTCAAGACCAAGTTCGGTCGGGACAACGTCCACAGCATTCCGAAGATTCAAAAAATCGTTCTGAACATGGGCGTTGGTAAGGCACTTCAAGACAAAAACCGTCTTGGTGAAGCCACCGAACAACTTGGTCAGATTGCCGGTCAGCGACCGCAGATCACCAGGGCGAAGAAGTCGATCAGTGCGTTCCGCCTCCGCCAAGGGCAGGAAATTGGTTGTCGTGTGACGCTTCGTGGTAAGCGGATGTATGAGTTTCTCGACCGCCTGATTAACCTCGCGCTGCCCCGGATTCGTGACTTTCGCGGGATCAACCCTCGATCGTTCGATGGCAACGGCAACTACAACATGGGCCTTTCGGAGCAGATGGTGTTCCCCGAAATTGACCCGGACAAGGTCAACTTCACGCAAGGTATGGACATCACGATTTGTACGAGCGGCGTGAACGACGACGAAGCCCGTGAACTCCTGAAAGCGTTCGGGATGCCGTTCCGGGAATGATGATT
>JAYSXU010000696.1:0-3194 GCA_043716965.1 Fimbriiglobus sp. | reverse complement strand
GATGGTGGGTGAAAAGCCCACGGACGATCGTCCGTGGGCTTTCGGGCCGTGGGTTGGTGTTTCGCTCCAGCGCGGTTGCGCCAACTCCATCTCATTCTGGCACCGGTGCCCAAACCGCTGCAAAAACGTTCGTTGGTCCAGTGTGCCCTCCGCAAGCTGTCTCACCGCAACCGCGAGTTCTGCGCCGGTACCGCTTGCGAGTTCGCTGATTGCTGTCTTGGCACCGGCTTCGCCGAGCTTGGGTTTGAGCAACTCGAACAGGGTGTTCCAGGCCAAATCGGCGAAGACGGTCGGCTTCAGACTGTGGCGGGCGAACTGAACCAGGGTGCGATCCGTCCAGTGGTGAAAGTGTTTCAACAGTGTTGCCGAATCGAGCTTCGACCAATCGTCACGCAGCGCGGCGCGGGCTTCTTGCACGAACGGCGGGACGATTTGTGTCGTGAACTCAGCCGCAAACGTCGCGGCTAATTTGCGGGTGGTGCTGGACATCGAATAGAGCCGCCACGCGATGGCCGGTAAGCGGAACCACGCGCGAAGGCCATCGCGCATAGGGTTGAGCACGGGTTTCGGGTCGAGTGCGAGGCGCGGGTTGGCCTTCAGTTTGTCGAACGGGTATTCAATGGGCGGGTGGGGGAATTGCATCCGGGGCATCCGCGACAGGTTGCACATCGGGCGACCCGCGATGAGGTCGAACGCCGATTCGGAGCCGAGCGTCGGGTCGGGACTCGCCCCCAGCTCGCGGTTCATGGCGCCGAACCCGCCGTCGGCGCCGATCAGTCGTTGCACCACGCCCCACGTCATCGGCAACGGCTCGGGCAGCACTTCGCTGAGGTTGTACCGCACCCACACCGTGCCACGCGGGTCGGCGATGGCTTGCAGCTTGGCGATGACGGCCGCTCGCACGGTTTCGCGCTCGGTTGCGGTGCTGGTTGTAATCGGGCGGGCTTGCAACACGTGGAACTGGCCGGCGTGCAACGCCCATTCAATGTCACGCGGGTCGCCGTAAAACTGCTCGACGTGGCGACCGAGTTCGGCGAGTTGTGACAGCTCGTTGTCAGTCAGGCACAGTGCGCGGCGTTGCGACTCCGCAACCACTTCTTCACCCGTCACGGTGATTTTGACCGTCTTGTCACCGGCGTGTTTGGACACGACCGCGCCGGTGTCGAAGGTCACCTGAAACCGATCGGGGGTGACCTTGCCGGACACGACCGCTTCGCCCAAGCCCCAGGACGCTTCAATGCTCATTCGCGTGCCGGTCGGGTCTTGCGGGTCGCGGGTAAACAGCACCCCGGCGACATCCGCCGGGACCATTTTTTGCACGACGACCGCCATCGCCAAGCCGGTTTCGTCGATCCCTTTTTGCTGGCGGTAAGCGACCGCACGGTCCGTGTGCAACGACTTCCAACACGATTCAATCGCAGCCAAAACCGCGTCATCACTGATTACGCCCAACCGCGTTTCTTGTTGCCCCGCGAAGCTGGCCTCCGCCCCATCCTCCGCCGTGGCCGACGACCGCACCGCGACCAACCCGGCCCCGAGCTGGTGGTACGCGGTCAGCACCGTTTGCACGAACCCCACATCCGAACGTAGCCCTACGTTGAACAGTCGCCGGTACGCTTCGACCGTCACGACAAACCCCAATGGCACCGGCAACCCCGCGCGGGCCATCCGCCCCAGACTGAGGGCTTTCCCGCCGACTTGCGGGCCGTCGGCTTCGGTGATCGCGTCGAAGAATAACACGTCAGCCATGAGCGATTTCCTACTTGCGTTTCTTTTTCAACACGTCGTGCTTCTTGAGCAACTTGTGAATCTGGTCCCACACCTCCTCCACCATGGGCGAGCCTAGCCCGTGGGTTGCCCAGGAGTTTGCTGCCGCTGCGAGGCAAGCAATCACATCATCCCGCAGAGGTTCAGCGGTCGTGGCAATCGGCGGTGTGGCATCCGGTTCTGGTTCAATTGCTGGTGACACTGGCTCATGATCGTGCTTCACCCGAGGTCGCGGGCTACCATCGAGGGCCAAATTGCACAGCCGGTCCGCGTCGCTGTTGAACTCCCGCCGGACGTGGGTCAGGGTGAGCTTCTCGAAGTGCTTTCGCAGGCCGCACGCTTCTTGAAACAGGTCTTGAAGGTCAACACTTTTAACGCGGTACTCCCCCTTCATTTGCTTCACCATCAACTCGCTATCGCTGTAGACCGCGAGCTTGGGAATGCCGAGTTCCACGGCCAGTTCGAGGGCGCGGATCAGCGCCGTGTACTCCGCCACGTTGTTGGTCGCGGTGCCCAGCCGGTCGCATTCTTCAATCGTCGATTGCCCCGGTCGGCGTAGCACAAACGCATAGGATGCGGGACCGGGGTTCCCCCGTGAGCCGCCATCAATGTGAACAGTCGGAACTTGGTCGTTCATGCCGGTCGCTCATTTCGCTCACTGAGGTTCGGTCACTGGGAGTTGTAGAATGAACGAAATTGTACTGAGAACCGACGATGAGCGAATGCTGGTTGACAATTGAAACGTCCAGTCGCGGCGGGCAGGTCGGCCTCGCGGTGGACGGCGCCATTGCGCACAGCGCCCAACTCGACCCCACTCGGCGTAACAACCGAGACTTGGCACCTACTACCAGCGCGCTATTGCAAGCGGGCGAAATCACGCCGACGCAGCTTGCGGGCGTGATGGTCAGCCAAGGGCCGGGGAGTTTCACCGGGCTACGGGTCGGCGTGATGTCGGCGAAGATGTTGGCCTATGCGACCGGGTGCAAGCTCATCGCAGTCCCGACGTTCTGGGCCATCGCGTCGCAAACACCGGCACAGTTTGACCAGGTCGAAGTGATCGCTGACGGACTCCAAGGGTTGGTTTACGCGCAACGGTTTCATCGCACCTCTGACCGCTGGGAGGCCGCCGAACTGCTGCACCTCGAACCCGCCACGACTTGGGTGGCACGGCTAACGCCGGAGGTCTGCGTCACCGGTCCGGGCGTGGTCCTGCACGACGCCATCATTCCCCAGAACACACCTCGTGCGGAGGTTGCGAACCGTGTACCGGGGTTACAGGCGCTGTTCCAGATCGGGTCACGGCTGCCAACACTCTCACGCGGCGACCTGATGCAATTGGAGCCACTGTACCTGCGCCCCAGTTCCGCCGAAGAACAAGCCGCCCGTGCCGGGAAGTGATTCATTCTTGTAGGTCGTGGTCGAGTTTC
>JAYSXU010000695.1:0-9583 GCA_043716965.1 Fimbriiglobus sp. | reverse complement strand
TTAGCGCGACCGCATGGCGTGATGATTCACCCGAAAACGGGTGAAATCTACATCGCGGACAGCGATAATGGCCGAATCCTGAAGATCACCAAAGAGTGAGGTAACGAATCATGTCCTCTCCCACCCGTCGTAGTTTCCTGGTGACCGCGGGTTCCGCAGCCACGTCCTTGATTGTCGGGAACGTCGCCACCGCGTTCGCGGCCAATGAGACGATTAACGTCGGCGTCATCGGCACCGGCGGTCGCGCACGGCACCTGATGAAGGCCCTCACCACGATCAAAGGCGTGCGAATCATTGCGTTGTGTGATGTGTGGGATGCGGCCATCAGTCAAGCCGCACCACTCGCTGATGCGAAAGCAACTGCCACGAAATCTTCTGCTGAACTGCTCGCCGATAAGGACGTTCACGCGGTTCTCATCGGCACGCCGGACCACCAACACGTGCTGGTGACGATCGCCGCGTTGCAAGCGGGCAAGGACGTCTACGTGGAGAAACCGCTGACGCACGAATTGAGCGAGGGCAAAGCGATCTTGGATGCGCAGGCGAAAGCCAAACGCATCGTGCAAGTCGGCACGCAACAGCGCAGCATGACGCACATCATTCACGCGAAAGAATTGATTCAGGCCGGGAAGATCGGCAAAGTGCTGAAAGTGAAGATGAGTTGGAACCGCAACACGGACCGGGTGAAACGGTTCCCGCTCGGTGTCGATCCGAAGTCCGTCGGTTGGAAAACGTTTCTCGGCACCGCGAAGGATCAACCGTTCGACGAGTATCGGTTCCGCAATTGGCGGTGGTTCTGGGATTTCGGTGGTGGCATTTTCACGGACTTAATGGTCCACTGGATCGACGTGGCCCATTGGATTCTCGAAGTCGATCACCCCGAATCGGCGGTCAGCATCGGCCAGCACATTGCCGCGAAGGACGTGTGGGAAACACCGGACACCGTGCAAACACTTTTGACCTACCCAGGCAACATCCAGATGCACTTCGAGGGCACGTTCAGCAACGCTCGTAATGCGGCACGGATCGAATTCTTGGGCAGCGAAGCCACGATGTACATTGACCGCGGGCGGTTTGAACTGATCCCGGAGCGGGGCAAGAAAGTCGAAGCGGTTCAGGAAATCCTCGGTACAGGACCACTCGGGGCGGACTTCTACGACAAGCCGGACGGCGAACTGTTGCACCTGCAAAATTGGATCGACTGCGTCCGTTCCCGCAAGGAACCGACGGCGCCGATCCGGGCCGGGGTCTCGTCGGCATCGGCAGCGCATCTGGCGAATCAAGCCATGCGAACCGGGCAAACGGCGGTCTGGAAGGGTTGATTGCCTATCATAACTCCGAGTGAACGGATCCTTGTTTCTCGGGCGTGTTATGAATCCGTCTGTTGTTGGAATTGACCTCGGCACCACGTTTAGCTTGGCCGCGTACATGCGGGATGGGAAGCCGGTCGTCGTGCGGGATGATCGCGGCGCGGCGCTGGTGCCGAGTTGTATTAGCTTTCATGACGATGGCACGGTCTTGGTCGGGACGGCTGCGAAAGAGCGGGCACTGTCCGATCCGGAACACACGATCTTCAGCGTGAAACGGCTGATGGGGCGGACGCTGCACGATCTTGAAAAAGAATTGAAACTCATCCCCCATCAAATTGTCGAACGCGAAATGGACGGCGGGCGGAAAGTGCTGCGAGTCAAAATCGCCGACCGGGAATACACACCCGAAGAACTCTCCGCGATGATCCTCAAGGAAGTTCGCAAGCGTAGTGGCAACCCAACAAAAGCGGTCATCACCGTCCCCGCGTATTTCGACGACGCCCAACGCCAAGCCACCCGCGACGCGGGGCGAATCGCCGGTTTGGACGTTCTGCGAATCATCAACGAACCTACGGCGGCGGCCCTCGCTTACGGCTTGGACCGCCGCAACGCCGGCAACGTCGCGGTCTACGACCTCGGCGGCGGGACGTTCGATTGCTCGATTTTGTCGCTCACAGATGGCGTGTTCAAAGTGCTGAGTACCAACGGCGACACGTACTTAGGGGGCGATGATTTTGATCGCGCGCTCATGGAAGTCGTCGCACAGGAGATGAAACTCGATTTGAGTGCCACCCGCGACCCGGAGTTGTTGCAACACCTGCGTGACACCGCCGAGAAAACGAAGATCGCCCTCTCGCAGAATCCGACCGCCGAATTCAGCGTCTCGATTCCACTGCGTAACATTCACTTCCACCGCATGTTCACGTTGAACGAGTTTGAAGCACTGATTGCGCCGATGATTGACCGTTCGCTATCCAAGTGCAAGGCGGCGCTGCGTGACAGTGGGTTGACAGTGACGGACGTTGCGGAAGTTGTCCTCGTCGGCGGTTCCACACGAATTCCACTGGTGCGCCGAAAGGTCGAAGAGTTCTTCGGACGCAAGCCGCACACCGATTTGAACCCGGATGAAGTCGTGGCAATGGGTGCCGCAGTGCAAGCGGACATCCTGACGAGCGGGAACCGCGACTTGCTTCTGTTGGATGTCATCCCGTTGTCACTCGGGATTGAAACACTCGGCGGGGTGGTCGATAAGGTGATTCACCGCAACACCACAGTGCCGTGTTACGGGACTGCCCGGTATTCGACCTTTGTAGACGGCCAAACCGCGATCAAGATTAACATCTATCAAGGAGAACGCGAGTTGACGAAGGATTGCCGATTACTTGGCGAGTTCAAACTGAGCGGCATTCCACCGATGCCGGCGCAACTGCCGCAAGTCGATATCACGTTCCTGGTCGATGCCAACGGCCTGTTGCGGGTCACCGCCAAGGAACAGCGGAGCGGAAAAGAGGCGTCTGTTGAAGTGAAAGCGGCCCACGGCTTGAGCCAGGAGGAAGTCGAATCGCTCGTGCTAGAAAGCGTCGAACACGCCCACGCCGACTTCAGCGCTCGCCGATTCATCGAGCTGAAAAACAAGGCCGACACCGACCTGCGACACACCGAAAAAGGGCTGATCGCGGCGAGTAGTCAACTCAACGCCGACCAACTGGACGAAATTGCGAAGGCGGCCACAATCCTGCGCGTTGCCATGATTGGTGCCGATGTCGATGCGTTGCAACGGGCTTCCGACCAGTTCAACACGGCAACGACCCCGCTCGCGGAAGCATTGATGAACGCAGCGGCGAAGACGTTATTTAGTGGCAAAAGCGAAGGGAATTTAAGTGACGGTTTGTAGGTCGTGGTCGAGGAGTCTTCGACGAGGCCCGACACTCGACTGTTTTTAGACAGGATTAACAGGATTGAACAGGATTGAAAGCCGATCTTCAAAATCCTGTTCAATCCTGTTAATCCTGTCTAAAAGTCTTCATGACACAGCACCCAACAGATGCAGTGTCGATGCCCACGCAAAGCCTCGACCACGACCTACAAAACCACCAACACACTATGGAGAAACCAACATGCCACTCACTTGGCAAAACCCCAGCGAACTCGGCGAATTGCTCTTTGAGCGTTACGACAGCCTGGACCCGCTCACGGTGCGTTTCACCGACCTGCACAAGTGGGTGATGGACTTGGAAGGCTTTGAAGGCGTGGCAACTGGCTCTAGCGAAAAGCTCCTCGAAGCCATCCAAATGGCGTGGTACGAGGAGTGGAAAGACGAGTACGGCGCTTAAATTGTCGGAACCGAATCCTCAGTATCGGCAACCCGACGAGCCTGTGGAAGTGGCTTAACTGGAATCGGCGTGTTGGCGTAGCGTGTCAGCGACTTCACCACCCAACGCATCAGAAACAGCGTCACGAGGACTATCGGCAACCACGGTGCTAGCGAGACGAGGAATAACGTGAGCGATTTACCGAGATCGACGAACGAGTTCCACGACCCGGTAAACGTGTTTTCAAGTTGCTCCTGGAACGGTATCGCTTGCTTAACAACGGGCGGAACGTAACTGGCCTCCTCACGCACCGTCAGCACAATTGACGACATCGCCGCCATCGTGGTCAGGAACTTCATGCGTCCTTCGGCACGCTCAATGTCGCCCCGGATGTTCTTGATCTGCTCGCGGACTTTGAGGAAGTCTTCCATTCGATTGGCGGCTTCGCGGAGCAGTTTGTTCAGCGTCTCCTCTTCGGCCTTCAAGTTCTTGACGCGGGCTTGCACATCGACAAACTCTTCGGTGACATCTTGCGAATCGGAGGTGTTTCGCAGCGGCTTCCCCAACGCGGTGAACGCATTCACCGTGGAACGAAACTTCTCGGCGGGGACTTTGATGGTCCAAGTTGCAGTCCGTTTGCTACCGCTATTCCCGACGACTTCGGACTTGGCGATGTACCCTTTCACCTCTTCAACTAGCTTCTCCACTTCCTTTTGAGCCGCTTCCACGTCTTCGACTTGCACGTCCAGATTGGCGGAGTAAATGATCTTCCGCGACACGGTTTGCTCGTCCGCTTGCCCCGGTTTCCCACCCGCTTGTGGGGCGTTCGGCGGGTTATCCGCTTTATCAATCACGACATCGGCCCGTTTGGGGGCATAGCTCTTTGTTCCGGGTGCCTCCGCGCCGCAGCCGAGTGCAGTACACACGAGTAGGCCCAACACGGACGTAACGGCCCATTGGCGGGACATGGCGTCTGCCTCTTGACGGGACTGGCGTTGAGTGGAATCTGTTGAGATGATCCCGACTGGTGCCAATTATTCCCGCGGCGGTTGGCGATTGTACAACGTGGTCCACTCGGCGAGGCGTTCGATGTTGCCGGGCTTGAACTGGTCGCTGCGAAACCGCCAGCGCCAATTGCCACTCGCAGTGCCCGGCACATTCATGCGGGCCTCACTGCCGAGTTCAAGGATGTCTTGCAGTGGGGCAACAGCAAGCACTGCGACCGACGACCACGCCAGCCGGATCAAATCCTGTGCCGGGTTTTTCACTTCGTGACCGAGGTAGTCGGCGATCGTTTTGCGATCCTGTTCGTTCAACGTGGCGTACCAACCGTTGGTGGTATCGTTGTCGTGCGTGCCGGTGTAGACCACCGTGAGCGGTTCGTAATTGTGCGGCCAGTATGGGCTACTAGGACCACCCAGGGCGAATTGCAAAATCCGCATTCCGGGCAGCGTAAACTGTTCACGGAGTTCATAAACATCGGGCGTGATGAGACCAAGGTCTTCGGCAATAATCGGCAGTGCGCCGAATTCACTTTGCAACCGATCGAACAGCTTGCGACGCGGCCCATCCATCCAGCGGCCGTTCAGAGCGGTCGGTTCATTAGCCGGAATGTGCCACGCTGCTGCGAACCCACGGAAGTGGTCGAGCCGGATCAAATCGACTTGCGAAAAGTTGCGCCGCAGCCGGGCAATCCACCACGCATACCCGGTGTCGGCCATGCGCTCCCAATCGTAAAGCGGGTTGCCCCAGTGCTGCCCGGTCGGGCTGAAGTAATCGGGCGGCACCCCGGCCACGACACTCGGCTTGCGGTCCGACCCCAACAAGTATTCTTGCGGATTGGCCCACACGTCCGACGAATCCCCGGCCACGAAGATCGGGGCGTCGCCGATGATTTTCACCCAGTTTTCATTGGCATACCGCTTCAAATCGCTCCACTGGCGGTTGAACAAGAACTGGCCGAATTGGTGCATCCTCACTTCGTCGGGAATTTGCGATTGCATGGCGGCAATCGCCACGGGTTCACGGCGTAACAACTCGCTTGGCCAGTCGGTCAACCCCGCGCCACCCAGTGCTTCGCGGATTGCCATGAACAGGGCGTAGTCATTCAGCCACGCCGCTTCCCGCTGAATGTACTCCTCGAATTCGTGGCGGTATTCGTGCGGTCCCCGTCCGCCACGAAATTGTCCCCACACTTCGCGCAACATTTTTTGCTTGAAGGGTAGCACTTGGGCGTAGTCAACTTGATCGTTGCGGAATGTGAGACCCTGCGTGAAGCTCTCCGGGAGAAGTCCATCACGGGTCAAATGTTCGGGGCTTAATAACGCAATGTTCCCGGCGAACGCGGAGAACGACTGGTAGGGCGAATCCCCTGCACCAGTTGGTCCGAGTGGAAGGACTTGCCACCACGACTGTCGCGCGGCGGCGAGCGTTTGAATCCAGCGGTAGGCTTCCGGGCCGAGGTCACCAATCCCATACGGCCCAGGCAAACAAGTGGGGTGGAGCAGAATTCCGGACGAACGTGGTAAGGTAGACTGGTCGGGCATCGGCTACTCAGGGGCAGGTTCGCGGCTAATACTAAACTAGTGTCGGTGTATCTGTACCCGCCGGGTGTGCCAATGTCTGACGTGAATAACTCAGGTGTTCTGATCGAAGGACGCGACTACACCATCGAAAATGGCCAATGGGTTTTCACGGAGTGGTATCACCGCACCCGTGGATATTGTTGCGAAAACACCTGCCGCCACTGCCCGTGGAACTTCGGCAAACCGGAAGTCAACCCACGCAATACCCAATGAGTGCCCCCTAGGAGCGCTGCAAAAATAACGCCCGTACCAATCGCCGTTGTCAATTGTGGGTTAACGAGAAAACAGTTCACTGCGAAGCATCCAGTGTGTTGGCGGATTCCAGTTCATTCATACTAGCCGTCTTGGTTTTGTGCCCTGACGGGGCACCGGAGTGTAGCCACGGGTGGAGGCCTTGCGGAACCCGTGGACAGTGACACCCCGTTGTCAATCGCCCTGAAGGGGCGAAGGAATTCCTCTGCCCCTCCAGGGCAGTTGCGTTGGGGAGTCTCCGGTTCCACGGGTTCCGCAAAGCCTCCACCCGTGGCTACAGTCCTTGACCCCTACCGGGGTCACCAATTCCGGAACACTCACTCACCAACTTTTGCGTTGCTCACGGACCGTTCTATTTAGAGCAGCCTGGTCGGCTCGGGGATTGGCACGGAAGTTATTCCTTCGGCGGTCCTTAAAAGACACGGCAGAACGCGGCCTTCAAATAGCGGCCTTCTTGGACGTGGGCCAAGTACGGGTGATCGGCCCCGGCCCCGCTGATTTTGAAGATCTGCAACGATCGTCCCGCTTGCCAGGACGCACGGCGGAGCATTTCCAGGAAGTCCGGTTCGCTCACCAGCCCCGTACACGAACAGGTCAGCAAGATGCCACCCGGCGCGACGACTTGCATCGCTAGGCGGTTCATGTCCGTGTATTTCTTCAGTGCCAAGTCCACGGATTCTCGGTCGCGGGTCAGCTTGGACGGATCGAGGATGACCACGTCGAACCGTTCGCCGTTCGGGATGGCATCCCGTAGCCAGGGGAACAGATCGGACTGGATGAAACGCAGCGTGGCCTTGTTGAGTCTGGCGTTCTCCTTGGCGACTTCCAGCACCTCTTCATCAAGATCAATTCCAATCACTTCGCCAGCGGCCCCGAGTGCTTTGGCGTAAACCGCGAACCCGCCGCTGTTGCAGCAGATGTCCAGTACCCGCTTGCCGTTGCAGAGGTCCGCGAGGAACTTGCGGTTACCCCGCTGGTCGAGGAAGAACCCGGTCTTGTGCTTGCTCCCCGGTGCGACCCGAAACTTCAAGCCGTGTTCCGTAATCACATCCGGTGGCGGGGCGTCGGGGGCGCGGCAATCGAACGACTCTTGCTTGCCGACGTGTTCTTCGGCGAAGTAGTAGAACTTGCTGCCGGGGAATTGGTCGAGAAGCACACTTTGGATGACCTGCCGTTGCCGAAACATCCCGGCGCTGAAGAACTCCATCACAATCATTGCGCCGAACCGATCGACGACCAAGCCGCTTAACCCGTCTGCTTCGGAATGCACTAGCCGGTAGGCGTTCGTGACGGCATCAAGTTTCAGCAGATCGCGGCGAAGCGTGACCGCGTCCCGAATTTTCTTGGCAAAGAACGCAGAATCAATCGGTTCATTTTGATCGGTGGTGAGTACCCGTAACGTGATCCGAGAGTGGGCGTTGTACAACCCACGAGCCACCCATTTGCCGGCGCGATCGAGAATGTCTACGACGCCGCCGTTCTGGATGCGCATGGTCGGTTTCTCGACCATCTTCTGGAAAATCCAGGGGTGCGACGAGTTTCGCTCAATCTTGAGGCGAACGTGGGGAAGGGGTTCAGTTGCAAAATCAGACATGAAATCCGTTCAGCATTGTTGGGAAGAAACCCCATGCGGCACGGCACGGAAGGCTATCCCGTCATGATACCAAATTCGAGCAGTTCAGCCGGTAATTGAGCATCACGTCGCGGCCATCAGGTACTTTCGCAGAATGCTGTAGTAGCATTCGCAGCGGGCAAACCACGTGGGTAAATCGTCCGGCAAATAACAGGCGAGGGGGCGGAAGGCCACGAGGACTTCGACGATGTTGGAGTCAATCTTTTGCATCATCAGGTCGAGTTCGATCGGCTCCTTACCACTGGGGATCGTGGGCGTGCGGAACGACGAGATCCACGTCATCAGGCCGCTCTTACTGTTTTTCGCGGGGGGGCGATCTTTCCACCCGCTCGGGAGTTCCAACCGCACCCGAATCAAACCCGGCTCGGACGAGACCGCGACTCCGCCCACGTCTTCGATAAAGCCACGCAATTTTGCGGCGGCCAGTCGCTCGGGCAGCAACGCTTGAAAGCGGTCGGACAGTACAAAGCGATCCGTGGGAAGAGCATCCGCTTGCGACTCGTCGGCAAGCGTACACTGAACGATGTCGTCATCCTCGGCAGGGGGCGTGTAGTTCAGCGGTGCGGACTCCGTCCAGACATCAAATCCCACTCCCCGACTGAGCTGATCGATCAACTCGTGGGCACTTCGCTGTCGCTCACTCGGATATTTTAGCAACGCGATTTGTACGACACCCTCCACGACTGCCGAGATGTCGCCGGCGCCAATGCGATGGAAGCGGGGCGGGGGATCCTGAATGTGGGCGACGAGCAGATCCTCTTGGGATTTGCACTCGAACGGCAACCGGCCGGTTAACATCTCGTACATCATCACGCCGAGGGAATACAGGTCACCCCTGGCATCAACCGAGTCCCCACGAATCATCTCGGGGCTGACATACGCCGGAGTTCCACACGCAAAGAGTGGACCTGTGCCGGTGAGTTCGGCAAGCTGAATGTGGGGCTTGGTGGAGAACCCGGCGAAGCCGAAGTCCATCACGCGCACTGTTTCTTGCGGCGTATCGACATTCAGCACCATCAAGTTAGCCGGTTTTAAGTCGCGGTGAACGATTCCCGCTTTGTGGGCGGCGTCCAAAGCATGGCACAACGGCCCGATCAACCGGGCCACCCGTTCAGCCGGTAACCGACGATATTTGGTCAGCACGCTTTCGAGCGTCACGCCGGGAATAAAATCGAGTACCAGACACGGACCCAGCGGATCATCCAGGGATGCGTCAAAAAGCCGCACGGAGTAGGGGTGGACGAAGCGCGTCATGGTGCGAACTTCGTTGTCGAAGAATTGTCGAAACCGTGGCGTCGCCAGTACGTGGTCTTTGATCCGCTTGACGACCACCAAGGTGTTGGGGTCCGCTAGCGATTGCGCCAAGTAAACATGAGCGTTGCTACCCTCGCCTAAAAAGCGGATCGTCCGGTATTTGCCAAGGAATGTTTTGCCCAGCATGGCCCGTTCCGGTCCGTCTCGGCGCGAAACCACCTGAGGACCGCTCGGAGA